>NZ_JBHTIU010000039.1:0-18284 GCF_042677205.1 Paenibacillus residui | reverse complement strand
CTTCAATCCGGACTGCATCGTCATTGGCGGTGGAGTCAGCCGGGTCGGAGACGACTTGTTCAGCCCCGTGCGTCGTAAGACGGTCAGCCTCGTCATGGAGCCGTACCGCGACACCTTTCGAATCGTGCCCGCAAGCCTCGGCGACGATGTGGGCGTTGTCGGCGCCGCGACCCTTTGCTTTACAATGAGCGAAAACAATCAATAATCCTTCAAAAATCCGGTGGAGCATAAGCTTCATCGGATTTTTTAAGCACTGCTATATATCGCGCACAGGTAGTTCCGGTTTTTAGGTGTTTAAGCAAAATATTGGACTATTATACTCTCAAAGATCATTCATGCCGTATGTAGTATCTGGATTCCGCAGCTAGTTCGTTTCTTGGGGCGAATGACGCCTTGAAAAAAGAGGCACCTTTTCATTAGTTTCGCTGGTGCCCCGGCAGATACGATGGATGTCTAAATGGATTTCATCCAGTTAGTTTGCTACTTTAAGGGCGATGGACGGAAACTAACTGGAAAAACTGCAGCTAGTTTGGGCTAAATTGGCGGTTTGAACAAAAAACCTCTATTTTAAATGGAGTTTTTCCAGTTAGCTCAGCCGCTATTTGCAATCTGCATAAAACTACCTACATAAAATACAGTTAGATGCGCCATTCCGCACCGGCAGATATGAGAGTAGACGGATTCTCAAGTTAGATGCACCATACCGCTTGCACGGCACGGGCAAAAAATGAAAATAGCCGGATTCTCAAGTTAGACGCGCCATTCCGTTTGCACGGCATCGGTAGAATATGAAAATAGATGGATTTTCAAGGTAGATCGTCGATAAGTTCCAGCGGCGAGACCGAAAAAAGAACCCCAACGAGAGGTCTCGTCAGGGTTCATTGGAGATTCATTAAGGAATGACTTCGAACTGTTTCTTTGGCATGGAATGCATGCTCCGGGCGGTGACGTGCGAAACGATATAATAGGTGCCTGTTTGATCGAACGTCTTTTCAATAGAATAGACTCCGCCCTTCTGATTGGTACCTTTAATCATCTCATGCTCGTCTTCTCCGGCAAGCCAAATTTCAAACAAAACTTCCCAGGCGTCATCGACATCCTGGCCGTTCTGGGTAACCCTGGCGGACAGGGTTACTTGTTCCCCGGCTTTGATCTGTGCCGGTGGAGCGAGCTCTACTTCAATAGGCTGCAAGGAGTCGGCATCATTATTCTGAACCGTTGCGCAGCCGGCGGACAATAACGTTAATAGCACGGCGATGAGGACAACAGGACTTCGCTTCATTTGCCGGATTTCTCCTTTGCTAGAATGGCCTTCGCATCCTTGATGATCTGCTCAAACGGTGTGTTGTAGGCCCCTTCGTATCTGCTGACGATGACACCGGACGGGTTGACCAAATAAAAGGCCGTTCCATGTATCACTTGATCCGAACCAGGATCGTTCTGAACGGTGGAGCGGAACGTACCTTCCGAAAACTTCTTGATTTCCTCTTGGGTATATCCCGTCAGGAAATGCCAGTTGGTGAAGTCCGCCTCGTAATTTTGGCCGTAGGCCTTCAACACCTCCGGTGTATCCCGGTCCGGATCGACCGAGAAGGACACGATCTCCGCGTCCACTCCGGCTTCGCGGAATTTCTGCTGAAGGATGGCCAGGTTGGAGGTCATTGGCAGACAGACAGTAACGCAGTTAGTGAATACGAAATCGGCTATCCAAACCTTGCCCTTCAGATCGGCAAGGCCGAAGTTCTGTCCCTCCTGATTTATGAAGGTGAAGTCCTCCACGGGCCAGTTCAGTTTGGAATTGTCGGGCGGCTTGCCGCAGCCTGCAATGAGCAGGGTGAACGATGCAAGCAGAATAGCGAGGATACGGCGCTTCACGATAGGGACCCCCTTGTTGTCGCATTGGATTACATTGTTGCAGCTTTTAGACGGACAGCTTACTTCTTGTCGGCGAGCCAAACCGCCAGCGATTCGATTTCGTCTTCCTTCAGCCGGTTTTTAAATCCGGGCATTCTCCCTTGGCCGTCCTCGATAATTTGGACGATGTTTTCCTTGCTGTGCTTGGAGCCGATTTTGCTCAGAGCGGGCCCCATGTTTCCTTCAAGCTGTGCTCCATGACAGGAGAGACAGTTGCTTTTGTAAACCGCATTCTGTTCAACCTCTTCCTTGGAGACGGAAGAGCCGGAGGCCTCCTGCCCGTTGGTTCCGGCCTTGCTCCCGCAGCCTGCCAGAGCCATAGCGATGACGATAACGCCTGTCCATTTTACCCATTTCATATTCCATTCCTCCCAGTTTTCCTGTGCTTTTAAAAATAAACACCATCAGCGGGGCTCCGGAGACATCCCTTCACGGCCCCATTGCTCTTGCTCCTCGTCTTCCATCGCCCGTTCGGCACGGTACCATCTGTAGAAGTTGAACGCCAGCACCCATCCGTAAATTATCTCCTGGACTACTTTCATGATGACCCCTCCCGATTGCTGATCCTCTCGGACCGACATTGGCAGCAGATTAAGCGTCTGCGGGGAGTCGAAGCTGACGTATCCGAACGGAAGACAGAGCAAGTCCGCTCCTTCCGTATACAACCGGTACAGCGGCACATCGGCAAAAATGATTAGAGCGCAGGCCGGAGTAATCAGCACTCCGTTGGCGAACATATAGCCCATTTTTTGCAAGCCGCTTAGGCGATCCATACTTTCAATCGGGCATACAACGGGCCACCACATCATAAAGGCGGTAACCTCCAGCAGCAGATGGACGGCGGTGTGCAGCGTAAAGTTGGACATCACCGGATCGAAAATAAAGGGCATATGGTAAAGAGAGAACAAGAAGTTAAAGGTCAGAATCGCAAACAGCGGCTGCGTCAAGACGGAAACGGTTTTCTTCACCGGGCGTGGCTTAAGCAGCCTTTCGAACCAGGACACCGGAAGGCTGAGCAGAAGCAGCGGAGGCATCGCCAGAAACAGTATGGCCATCTGCAGCATATGCGCCCCGAACAAAAAGTGCCCCAGCACATTGAGTGGCCCGCCCCAACCGAGGTAGAAGCAAATCATTCCGAGAATAAACAAAATTTTGCGGCGGCCTGTGACAAGAGGAGGCTGTCCGGGTTTACGCCGGGTCGCATACAAATAAGCAGCGGTTAGCACGACGATAATCGCAATGAGCTCCGGACTGAAGAACGCCCGCAGGCCGTACAAGTCCAGCAGGAGAGTAAAAGACATTTTCCATCACCGTCCTTAAATGGAAACTTTAATCCTTCCCCTACTATAAGGAATGCACGGTTAAACGGGTATGACTCGAGGGGGCTATACCGGTGAACACTTTGTGAGAAAGTTATGACGAAATAGTGGCGGAGTTGGAGACGAATATCTTAATCCTGGCAAGATTCAATGAGGGGAAGCAGATGTAAAGTGATTTACGGCTGCAGGAATTTCACGTCCATGGAAAAAAGAAACAGCGGAGTATAAGAGAACTGAGTGTTTGAACTGATACTAGCAGAGGGGAATATAACAGTGGAACAGGAATTATATAAAAAAATATATGGTGTTAAAGAGCTTTATGTTATCCTTTATAAAGGCTTAAGAACACCGCAACACGCGGCGGGCCGGCCTTCGGCTGTTCCTTGGTCGCAGAGGCATTTCGGAGATGTGGAATCAGGCGACAATCCTGCACCGACTAACTGCGCCCAGCGCATCCGTACCCTTCGGGTCCTTAAGTCAGTGAGGGTTCGTGAATGACTGAACGTTATAAGAAATCAGCGCAAAAAACGGAAAATTAAAAGGAAATCCTTTTTAGTAGTTTAATCAATGACAGGTATCTTTGAGAGGAGGGTATATGTGGTTAAAGTCGAGTCATTTCTGAGGTCGATTCGGCGGCATTATCCGGATGTTCCACTTTCTCCAGTAAAAGAGATAGGTTCCGGACAAAATAATGTTATTTTGCAAGTCGGATCGGACATTATTTTCAGGTTTCCTAGGTATGCAGCGGGGATCGAGCAACTGAAACTTGAAGTCCAATTGTTAAGCATTATCTCCAAATATGTTTCATTAAAAGTTCCATATCCTACTTACCGAGTCTTAGATACAAATAAAGAGACTCATGCTTTTATGGGGTATATTCGAATTGAAGGTGAACCGCTTGACGCTGATGGGCTGAATCAGATCGAGAATTACGCAGATAAGCAGCGAATCGCTGATCAACTTAGCGACTTTTTAATGGAGTTGCACCAAATTGATCTTGGTCACTTTTCCAACTGCTTAGCTGTAAATAAATACGACCCTTTTCAGGAATGGAGAGATCTGTACGACCACATTAAAAAAAACTGTATCCTTTCATGACGGAAGAGGCTTGTCGTCGGACGGATCGGCATTTCACGGATTTTTTTGCGTGTGAAAAGAGTGCCGCAATAATTCCATCTATTATTCATGGTGACTTCGGTACCTCGAACATTTTGTACGACAAATCGAGCCATAGGATAACCGGCATTATTGACTTTGGTTCAGCTCATGTCGGTGATCCAGCCATAGATTACGCCGCACTTCTCGCGTCATACGGAGTGGATTTCTTTCAACTGATAGAAAAACGCCTTCCTGAGGTTAAGAGTATGATCGAACGGGTGCTTTTTTATAAAGGGACTTTCGCTCTTCAGGAAGCGTTGTTTGGATTGGAACATGACGACCCTATTGCATTCACAAATGGAATTACAGCAATAAATACATTTGATTAGCGGAGAGGTTAATTGTGCAAGTATTTCAAAGAAAGCGATGACATCTTATAACTCCGTATTATGCGAACCATATTTCGACCCGTCATCGCGGCCGAGCAGGCGAAGCTGATCGGATCGCTTCAGTACCTGCTGGTTGTCGGCGACGATGCGACCACAGTCTCTGTGTTGCGGGAGCTTGCGCCGACTTACAACCGTCTGCGAGAGGCGCTGATCAATCAGCTGTGACCGCAATGAGCTTTAAGTTGATGACGGGAGGCTTGCATAGATTTCTCCATTTTTATGCAGAATAATTAAAACTAATCATACGCCCAGGGAGGTCATGCCGGCTTGAAAGCAAGAGATCATGGTCAGGAACGGGAGCGGGAGGAAGGTAAACATCGGGATGAGCTGTTCAGGCGGGATATGGAGGTAGACTCCGATGTTAACGAAGACCGCAATCGGGAAAATCTGTTGGACGCCTCTTTCGAGGCATGGTACGAGAATATAGAGTACTGGGTGAAGCAGAAAGATGAAATGACCCGGGTGCCGGAGGAGAACGTCTTCGAGGCTGCCGAGGACATGGACGCTGAAGAAGAGCAGGATTGAATGGAGTCAGGGCGAAAAAGCGGCGATCAAATCGGGACTGCCCCGGAAGGTCTTGAAAAGACCGGAAGGGGCGGTCCTTTTTTGCATTGCCAAATCCTCCGATAAGAGTTTTGCTCTTTTCAACATTCGACATTATGTCTCCGAGGTTTATGCTAGAATCTATTGAAAACGCATACAATCTATTCCGGGAGGAGATTGGATTGTCCCGTATTAAAGCTTTGATGCCCAGTTCGCTGAAAAACCGCTTATTCTTATCTTTTGTCCTTTTTATTGTTCTGCCGTTCTTTCTGGTGCAAATCCGCAGCTACGATCAAATGGAGTCTCTGTATGAAGAACGGATCGGCGAGCAGAGCCAGTATCAGTTGGACCAGATGGTATCCTATTTCGAGCAAATAAAGACGAGAATTCTGATGACTTCTCTTCAATTGGAGAAGGAACTGCAGATATTGCTCGCCCAATCGGAGGAGGGCCGGGTGGAGAAGGAGCAGACCCAGCAGCTGCTTAAGGAGGTCAAGGCCAATCTGTTTGCAGACGGCGCATTCGTAAACTATACGTTGACCGGATTGGACGGCGTTTCATATACCTCCATTGACAATGGCATGGGTGTCGAGGATGAAGCTTGGGCCGCCGGTGCAATCGGCTGGCTCCGGCAACAAGACCGTCCGTCGATGCAATGGCTTCTCCTCTCCAAGGATTCGAGGCCGAACGGGCAGGCCAACACGGACCTGCTTACGCTCTTTAGTGTCGTTCAAGACCGGAACCGTCTCCCGCTGGGTGTTCTCCGCATCAGCTTCGATTACCGGAAATGGCTGCAGGACCAGACCGGCCGTTTTCTCATCCAGCAGGACTATTTTCTACTTAATGAACATGGAGGTGTGCTGTTTCAGACCCGACCCGATGCGAGCATGCCGACAGGTCTGCAGAAGTGGGTGCGGCAGCAGCATGCCACCGGGGAAAGGGAGCCTTTGGTCGATCGGCAAACTTCCTCTATTCTAACCTCCAGCGGCATCGAGTCCTTGAACTGGACGCTGGTGGCCCAATTCCCGCTGCAGGTGTTCTTCGGCGATATCGGGGCTGTGCAGCGTCAAGCTTATGTTACCTTCGGTTTATTTACGTTAGTTTTCGTCGTGATGACTTTCTTCATTTCCTCAACCGTTACCCGCCCTTTACGACTCCTTCGCAACAAAATGTCCGATCTGACCCGCAGCCAGTTTCGCGTCCATCTGCCTACGGATAAATATCGGGGGGAAATGATGGAGATGGCGGAATCGTTCAACCAGATGGTCCGGGACCTGAACCGTTCCGTAGAGCGGCTGAAGATCGAGGAGAGACGGCGCGAGGCGGTTCATTTCCAGATTTTGATGCAGCAGATGAATCCCCATTTCCTATTAAACACCTTGAATACGATCAAGTGGAATGCTTATGCCCGGGGGGACGGGACGACGGGAGAGATCTGCATCGCCCTGGGGCGCCTGCTGGAAACGAGCTTGAACACGGAGGAGGAGCTTATTTATTTGCAGCGGGAGATGGAGCTTATTGAAGCCTATATCAAAATCCAGCGTTTCCGTTACGAACAATCCTTTGTCATCCGCTATGAGTACGAAGAGGGGCTGCGCTATGCCCTGGTGCCGAAGTTTTCTCTTCAGCCGCTGGTGGAGAACGCGATCCGCCACGGCTTTGCCCGTATGAAGGAAGGCGGAGTCATCGTCATTCGGGCATGGCGGGAGGAAGGGAGCCTGCTTGTCCATGTGGATGATAATGGAGCCGGATTACAGGCATCGGCCGCTGAGAAGGAGATGTCCAGGCGGCCGTCCATCGGTTTGAACAATATTAGAGAAAGGCTTCATCTGTTATTCAAAGGGGAAGCCGGATTGGAGCTGGCGTCCTTAGAGAAGGGGACACGGGCGGCGCTGCGCGTTCCGTTCCTGAATTCCACCCCGTATGAAGCGGACAAAGGAGGGATTGAGCGTGTGGAAGGCTTTACTGGTTGAAGACGAGCCTTATGTTCGCCGCCATGTTATTCAATTGGTCGATTGGGCCGGAAGCGGCTTTGAGCTGGTTGGGGAAGCCGGTAACGGGGAAGAGGCTTTGGAGATGATGAAAGTTCATCGGCCGGATTTGGTTATCACGGATATCCTCATGCCGAACATGGATGGCCTGGAATTGCTGCAGCGGGCCAGGGAAACCGGTTTTGAGTCCATGTTCATCATGCTCACATGCATGAGCGAGTTCGAATATGCCCGCAGGGCGTTGGAACTGGGGGCATCCGGATACGTGCTGAAATTATCGATGGGCCCCGATTCCTTGAACGAAATGATCGGTAAAGCCCATAGAGAGCTGCTTAAGCGGTATAAGGAAAAGACAGAGGCGGCCTATTACCGCCGTTATGCGTCGGTGTGGGAATCGTTCGCCGGCCGATCTCCGGAGCCCGGTTACCTCCGGGCCAAGGGAATGATCATGGAGCCGCAGGAACGCTTCTCGGAGGTCTGGATCGGGTGCGCTCTAAGCGGCCCGGTTCCGGTGGAAGAACAAACTTGGTTGAGAAGGGCGGCTTCCAGGTTTCCGGCCGGCAGCTTGACCCATCATTTTCAGGCATCCGGCTACACCACTCTATTTTGCTGGAGCCCGGTTTCCATTCAGCACGAGCCGATCCTTGACTATTCCCCTTCCATTCCGGTTGCGTTCGCCACGGGGAAGGCTTCGGAGTCCTGGATATCTCTCTGGTCCTCTGTAGTGAAAAAACTCGATGAAGCCTGGTATGAATGCCCAGCGGAGGAGGAAGCCGGCCCTTCGGGCATAAGCGGCGATGGGGACAAAATGGAGGAGAACAGCCTGTGGACCCGGGAGCTGGAGCTGCTGCAAAGTGCGGAGCAAGGAAGGAAGCAAACCGGCTTGCTGCTCCGCGAGCTGATGGAGGAGATGAGGCAAAGTGCCTGGCCTGCTCTCATGGTGAAGGAATGCGCGCTGCGCTGGGTCCGCTTCATGAAGCCGCTGATTCCGGAAGCGGCACAGGCCGCCAAGCAATCCATCCGGGAAGCGACCAAACATGCTATGCTGCTGCAGAAGCTGGAGCCGTTATTCGCGGCGTATGTGCAGCGGCGCCTTATCCGGGACCTCCCGGTAACGGATCATCCGGAGGTCAACATCCTGCTGCGCCATATCCACAGCCGCTACAATGAAAATTTGACGTTAAAATCGGCCGCCACCCTTGTTTGTATGGATGAAACCTATTTAAGCGGATTGTTTCGCAAGAAAACGGGGACCCCGTTTATTCAATATGTGCAAAAAGTCCGGGTCGAGCGGGCCAAGCATTATCTTTCCCATACGGATCTTCCTGTACTGGAAATTGGCCATCGCGTTGGCTTTATGAACACCAATTATTTTTTTCGGATATTCAAGAAACTGACGGGCATGACCCCGATGGATTTCCGCCGCGAAGCTTCTGAGCCCTCTTTGGGAAGGGAGAGTGGTTCCGTTGAAATGTAAAGGCTTACAAAAAACCAAATATGTGCAGTCGAACCGTTAAAATCGTTCATTATCCGCTAACAGGGCCGCGTGATATGCTGAATCCAGATTAGCAAAGGAAGGAGGAAGATGGGGTGAAGGCTCGTATGGTGCCTGTTGGCTCGGCCCGAATGCCGCCCGCCGCGCGGCTCGCTAATTATATCAAGCTGCTCTGGAAATTCAAGGCGCTGTATATCATGCTGCTGCCCGGCATGCTGTACTACCTGGTTTATAAGTACGTTCCTATGTACGGGGTCATCATCGCCTTCAAAGATTTTAACATTCTCGAAGGCATCGTGAGCAGTCCTTGGGCGGATCCGTGGTACAAACATTTCCTGCAGTTTTACGAATCGCCGTATTTTGCCGAACTGCTCCGCAACACCTTCCTGATCAGCATCTACAAGCTCTTGTTCGGCATGGTTCCGCCCATTCTTCTCGCACTTGTGCTGAATGAATGCAGGGTGTATTGGTTTAAATCGCTGGTCCAGACACTGAGCTACATGCCGCATTTTTTGTCCTGGATCATTATTTACGGCATCGCTATTATTTTGCTGTCGGAGGATACAGGCATTCTGAATCGATGGCTGGTGGAATCGGGAGGGAGAGCGATCCCTTTTCTGACCTCGACCGAATGGTTCCGAAGCGTGCTGGTCGGCAGTGAAATTTGGCAAAACCTCGGCTGGGGCGCCATCATCTATTTGGCCGCCATCGCGGGCATTGACCCGACGCTGTATGAGGCGGCAAGGGTGGATGGGGCAAGCCGCTTGAGAATGATCTGGCACATCACACTCCCCGGAATCCGGCATGTAATCATTCTGCTGCTCATACTCAGACTCGGACATATTCTGGATGCCGGCTTCGAGCAAATCTATATTTTCTATAACATTCATGTCTACTCTGTGGCGGACATTCTGGATACTTGGGTGTTCCGCACGGGGCTGGAGCAGCTTAATTTCAGCCTGGCTTCGGCCGTCGGACTGTTCAAGGCGGCGATCGGATTCTTTCTGGTTCTGGCCTCGAATGCATTGGCCAAGAGATGGGGGCAAGGAATATGGTAAGAGGATGGGGAGACAAACTGTTCAATACGGTCGTCTATATCGTGCTGACCCTGGTCGGCCTGTCGGCGGTTCTGCCGATTCTGTACGTGGCCGCAGTCTCCGTGACTCCGTATGCGGAAGTATTGAAGAACGGCGGTTATGTCTTGGTCCCGACGGAGCTGACCCTGGCGGCATACCGCAAAATATTCGGCACATCGGATATTCTCCGATCCTTCCAAATCACCTTGTTCGTTACCACCGTCGGAACGGCCATCAATTTGCTGCTGACCATGCTGACCGCCTACCCGTTGAGCCGCAGAGCACTTCCGCACCGCAATCTGTTTCTATTTCTCGTCGTCTTCACGATGCTGTTCAGCGGCGGAATTATTCCCACTTATCTGGTTGTCAAAAGCACCGGACTGCTGGACACGGTATGGGCCCTGATTATCCCTTCGGCCATCAGCAGCTTCAATGTTCTCATTATGAAAAGCTTCTTCGAGCAGCTTCCGGAGGAAATTTTCGAATCGGCACGTATGGACGGAGCTTCGGAAGCACGTCTGCTGCTGCGCATTGTGGTTCCTCTGTCCACCCCTGCTCTGGTCACGATCGGGTTGTTCTACGGGGTTGCTCATTGGAATCAGTTTTTCGCCGCCATTATGTATATTACGGACCGCAGCCTGTTCCCGCTGCAGATCGTTGTCCGCGAATTGCTGATGCAAACGGTCGAGCAGATGGAGAGCCCCGAGAACATGGTTCCGACCGTGACCATGCAGATGGCCGCGGTAATGGTCGCCGTCGTTCCGGTTGTCGTCATTTATCCGTTTTTGCAGAAGCATTTTACTAAAGGCATGCTGCTTGGTTCCATCAAAGGGTAAATTCCAAATGAACGATAAAGGGGAGTTGGATAATGGTTGCCAAGAAACGTTATGCAGCGCTTGCCGCAAGCATGCTTCTCCTGACAGGTGCGGTATTGGGGTGCTCTGCGGGCAAGGAAAGCAATAACGCGGGTTCGTCACCGAGTGGAGCCCCCAAGAAGGAGGAGACGAGGACGGAAAACAAGGAGCCGGTGAAAATTACGGTTGCTATGGAAGGCTCCGGGAAGCCGGCTCCACAGGACGATTTCATTAAGAAAGCTCTCGACGAGAAGCTGAACATCGATTTGCAGATGACGATGATCCAGGGCTTCAACGATTATATGAACCAAATCAAGGTACGGACCGCAGCCGGGAATTATCCGGATATTATGCATCTCGATCTGGTTACCCTTAACGATTTTGCGCAGAAGGGCCTGCTGCTTGATCTGACTCCTTACCTCGATTCGAAGCTGCAGACGGCCAAGGACTTCATGGGCGAAAGCCTGCTGAAGAAAGGGATGGTAAACGGCAAATACTACGCCATTACGAGAATTGCCGATGTGGCGTTTACGTCCTTCTGGATCCGTCAGGACTGGCTGGATCACCTGAAGCTGGAGATGCCGACGAATCTCGAGGATCTGTATGAGGTCGCGAAGGCTTTTACAGAGAATGATCCCGACGGCAACGGCAAGAAGGATACGTACGGATTTACGGGAACGGAACTCGGTACCTTCGCCCCGATCTTCGGAGCCTTCGGAACAGCCGGTCCCGGAACGACCTTTCTGAAGGACGGGAAGGTGGTCAATTCCTTCTATGATCCGGGAATGGAGGAAGCTCTTGCCTATATCAAGCGTCTCATTTCCGAGAATTTGGTGGATCCGCAAATTATGACCAATAAAGGAACGATGGCGCGCGATCAGGCATTCCAGGGGAAAGCCGGCATCATCTGGTCCGGGTGGACGGATATGGGCAAGGTGGAATTCGTCGAGCAGTACAAAACCATTAATCCCAAGGCAGAATGGGTGCAGATGGGCCCGCCCGAAGGCCCTTACGGCCAATATGATACGGCATTCGACGCCGAGAAGCCGTCCCGCCTGTTCGCTCTGCCGAAGACACTCGAGAAGCAGCCTGACAAGCTGGAGAAAATTTTCGAGCTGCTGAACTATATTTCGAGCAAGGAAGGCAATCGTCTGGTCATGTATGGAATCGAAGGCCGCCACTATAATGTGGAGAATGGCAAAATCGTGCTGACGGAAGCGATGGCCAAAGAGGGCAACTACTTCCACTACTATCAAATGACCGGGCGTCCGAACGAAGAGTATTTGCCCACGAAGTTCCCGACGGAGGAGAAGTTCATCGAGTATGCGCTCAAGCTGCCGCGGCTGCAGAGCATCGACAGCAATCTGCTGCCTCCGGCAGGCTATAATGCGGCGGACGCCGACCGTTACGCCAAGGAAGAACTGGCCAAGTTTCTGTACAACAAGCGGCCGCTTGAAGAGTACCCCGATTTCATAAAAACGCTGGAGAGCTCATTCAAGTATAAGCTGTTTGTCGAGCAGGCGGAAAAGCGGGCCAAGGAGCTTGGGCTCGTTCAGTGAATTAGCTTCAATGGGAGGAGGGCTGGCCAGTTACGTATGCAGGAGCGGGATTTTGTCATTTGCCGGGCCTCGGAGCATCGGCAGATCGAAATTCCATAAATAATCCCCTGCGTCTGCTCGGGCTTCGCATCCGGCTGTCCGAGCTTTTATTCTACGACATTGGAAAGGAGCCAGGCGGGTGATGAAACAGCTTCATGCAGACGTTGTTATTATTGGAGGTGGAACGGGGGGATGCGCGGCTGCCTTGGCTTGTGCCAAGATGGGCAAAAAGGTGCTCATGACCGAGGAAACGGACTGGATCGGAGGTCAATTGACAAGTCAGGCGGTTCCCCCGGATGAGCATACGTGGATCGAGCAGTTCGGTTGCACCGCCAGCTATCGGCAATTCCGGAATCGGGTGCGCGATTACTACAGCCGCAATTTTCCGCTGACGGCAGCAGCCCGCTCCGCTCTTTATTTGAACCCGGGCAATGCCACGGGAAGCCGCCGGGTAGCCCATGAGCCCCGTACCGCCTTGGCTGTCCTGAATGACATGCTGGCTCCCTACATTCATAGCGGGACGCTAATCGTACTGACTCGTTATAAATGTGTCCGTGCGGAAACATCGGGCGACGAAGTTGCAGCGGTCCATGTCCGAAGCCTGGACACGGGGGATGAGGTCGTGCTGACCGCCCCGTATTTTCTGGATGCCACGGAAGAGGGGGATGTGCTCCCCTTGGCCGGAGTCGAGTATGTAACCGGCTCGGAATCCGTCAGCCAGACCGGCGAGCCGCATGCCTTGGAAGGAGAGGCCGATCCTCAGGATATGCAGGCCTTTACTTACTGCTTCCTGGTCGATCATCTCGAGGGGGAGGATTTCACCATTCCGAAACCGGCCCAGTATGATTTCTGGAGGGAGTACCAGGCGGATTTCTGGCCAGACAAACAGTTAAGCTGGATGGGACTTGTTCCGCATACGCTGGAGCCGGTCCGTTACAGCTTCTTCCCGGACGGCAAGTCGTTCTCGTTATGGCAATACCGGAGAGTCATTGACCGTTCCCTGTTTGCGGAAGGGACTTTTGCCAGCGATATGACGATCGTCAACTGGCCGCAGAACGATTATTGGCTCGGCTCCATCATCGATGTTCCGGAGGAGGAACGCATCAAGCATCTGGAGAACGCCAAGCAGTTGAGCTTGTCCCTGCTGTATTGGATGCAAACCGAGGCCCCGCGTCCGGACGGACGATACGGTTACCCGGGGCTGAGGCTTAGGAAGGATGCTGTCGGCACGGAGGACGGGTTGGCCAAGAGACCGTACATCCGCGAGGCAAGAAGAATTCGGGCCGAATTGACCATTCTGGAGCAGCATCTGAGTCCCGCATGCAGACCGGGATTAACGGCTGAAGATTACCCGGATTCGGTCGGCATCGGCTTCTACGGGATCGATCTGCATCCGAGCACGGGGCTGCGCACGTATATTGATATTCCGAGCCTGCCGTTTCAAATTCCTCTAGGCTCGCTCATTCCGGTCCGGGTCAACAATTTGCTGCCCGCATGCAAAAACATTGGCACGACCCATATTACAAACGGTTGCTATCGGCTGCATCCGGTCGAATGGAACATCGGCGAAGCGGCGGGTTATTTGGCCGCCTACTGTGTGGAGCACGGAGTCAAGCCGCGCGAAGTGCGCAATGATAAGCAGAAGCTGGAGGATTACCAGTCGATTCTGGTACAGGCCGGTGTGGAGCTGAAGTGGCCATCCATTCACGCGGTCTAGCGGGTAGAGCAAACAGACGCACGGAGGAAATTTGGGAACGGGGATAACTATCGCCGCTCCAACTGCCTTCGACTACTATCCCCTTCGCTCAGTTTGGCGGGGCAGAACCGCTGTGAGCCTTATGTTTGGCAAAGAGGAGAACGGAGCAAAGGGGTTCGAACGGAATAGCTATCTGCTTGTTACGGAAATCTATTACGTCATAAACGGAAAGGGTTCGCTTATGCCAAAGCTGTCATCAGGAATCAGATGGAGGCTCCTCAAATAGAATAGCTTAAGCCAAGCATCAAGCATCAAGCGTCGCTTCAGGAGGAGCCTTGCTCTAAGCGGATCCGCCTATTGGGGTGAGGGTTGAATCCTAAGGAACTATCGAACAAAGGAGTGGTAGGATTGTGACGGATTTTAGCGGATTGTATTATTATAGGGCAAAAAAGAACCCGGCCCCGCCCATTCATGTTAAAGCCGATGTCTGCATCTACGGCGGCAGCTCGGCTGGGGTGGCGGCAGCCGTACAGGCGGCCCGGATGGGAATGAAAACGGCCCTCGTCGAATTCGGACGGCATCTGGGAGGTCTGACATCCGGCGGACTTGGGCGGACCGATTTCGGGAATAAGGCTGTGATCGGAGGAATATCACGCGAGTTTTATCGGGAGATCGGCCGGCATTACGGGAGCTCCGAGCCCGACGGCTCGGGGTGGATGTTCGAGCCGTCCGCGGCGGAGCGGATTTATCTGGACTGGGTGGAGCGTTATGATATCCCCGTCTATTTTGAACAGCGACTGGATCGGGCAGAATTGCGTGACGGCCGGATTGTCCGGATAGTCATGGAGGACGGAAGCACCTTCGAAGCGGGAATGTTCATTGATGCCACTTATGAGGGAGATTTAATGGCCCGGGCGGGCGTGTCCTATACGGTCGGACGCGAGGCGAATTCGATCTACCGGGAGACGCTGAACGGCATTCATTTCGGCAGTCCGAATCATAACTTCAAGGCCTGGGTCGATCCGTACGTTGTTCCCGGCAAGCCGGACAGCGGGTTGATCGCCGGGGTCCAGGATCTGGAGCCGGGCAGGCAGGGTGACGGCGATTCGTGTGTACAGGCGTACAACTTCCGGATCTGTTTGACCAATGTGGCAAGCAACCGGATCCCGTTCCCCGAGCCGCCGGGATATGACCCTGACCGCTTCGAGCTCCTGCTTCGCTATATTAACGCCGGGGTCTGGGATGCGATGCGGTTGCATGTCATGATGCAGCGCGGGAAAACAGACCTGAATAATTTCGGGGGCGTTTCGACCGATCATATCGGAGGCAACTACGCCTGGCCGGATGCCGGCTATTCCGAGAGGGAGCACCTCTTCCAGGATCACGTTAATTATAATCTCGGGATGCTGTATTTTCTGGCGAATGACGAACGGGTGCCGGCTTGGATTCGCGGTGAAGTGCGGCAGTGGGGGCTGCCTGCGGACGAATTCCCCGGATCGGCGAACTGGCCCCATCAGCTCTATGTCCGGGAAGCGCGTCGGATGGTTTCGGACTTTGTCATGACCGAGCATCATTGCCGGCACTTGGCGGTCGCGGAGGACTCAGTCGGGCTGGCGGCTTATGGTATGGATTCGCATAATTGCCGGAGGATAGTAATAGACGGCCGCTGCATTAACGAAGGCAATGTGGAAATCGGCCCCCCTGGGCCTTACCCGATCTCCTACCGCTCGATCATTCCGAAGGGTGAACAGTGCCAGAACCTGCTGGTGCCGGTCTGCCTGTCATCTTCGCATATCGCTTACGGCTCCATCCGGATGGAGCCGGTATTCATGGTCCTCGGGCAGTCTGCGGCAACGGCCGCCGGAGTGGCTCTGGCGCGCAATCAAGCCGTGCAGGAAGTGGACTACACCATGCTTAGGGAGCATCTGCTTAGTGACGGACAGATACTGGAGTGGAAAGGTTGAGGCTCATAGGAGCGGCAAAGTCCATCGGGCTCTGATCCGAGGCGGATATGTTGTAGCAGAGACCGGTCCGATGCAAGAACGGTATAAGGAAATGAACGTGATTGCTTTGGAGCGGCAGGACCGGATTCGTTATAGGCGTGATTTGCTCTTACAGGAGAACAGAGCTTCGTATGGCCGTAGTTGCCTCCGGTGCAGAAAATTGAACTCAATATGGGTATGGTTTCCGGAAGCGACAAGACGGACAGCAATGGTCGATATGACCGATCCCATGCTCAAGGAGGAGCCATTCGATATGGATGAGATGTCCGCATGAGAATTCAAAAGGAAGAAGACGCACGGTACAAAGTCGATGTGTTCGTATACGGTGCAACCCCCGGAGGAATCGGAGCCGCCCTTGGCGCCGCACGAAGGGGCCGCCGGACACTGCTTGCGGAGCCGACCGGCCACTTCGGCGGGCTGATGACGAGCGGGCTGGGGCGCACAGATATTCTGTCGCTGGAGGCATCCGGCGCGGTTTTCCGTGAATTTGCCGGTAAGGTTTACCGGTATTACGCCGATACGTACGGAGAGGATTCGGAGCAGGCAAAGGCCTGCAATCAGGGGCTGTTCTTCGAGCCGTCGGTAGCGCATCGGGTGCTGACGGAGATGGTGGAACAGGAGCCGCTTCTGGAAATTATCATGCAGTGGGAATTGGAAGCCGTAGAATGGGAAGCTGAGGAACAGGCAGCCGCGGAAGCGGGTGTCGTGGAGTCTTGTTCGGCGGAATCTGATGCAGTGAAGCAGAAAGCCAAGGAGCCAAAGCCGGATATGGAGCCGGAAACACTGGAAGCGAATGAAGCGGAGCCGGGTACGATAAACAGGGCGGAACAGGCATCAACGGCAGCCTCTGCCGTAAAGCTGACGGGCGTTCTGTTGCGGCGGAGGGCGGATGAAGGCAGCGGCGGACATTTCGTTGCCGACATGGCCGAATCCCTGGATAGAACGGCAAGGAAGACCGTGCGGGCCGGCATGTTTATTGACGCTACCTATGAAGGGGATCTGGCCGCAATGGCGGGTGTGCCTTGGCATTCGGGGCGGGAGAGCCGCGACGAGTGGAACGAGGAATATGCAGGCAAGCTGTACATGGATTTTGCGGCCAGCAAGGAAGTGTTCCCCGGAAGCACGGGAGAAGGAGACGAACGGATCCAAGCGTACAACTTCCGTCTGTGTCTGACGCAGAGGCCGGAGATCCGGATTCCGTTCCGCAAACCGGAAAGCTACTGCCGGGAGGATTATGCGAGCTTGGCCGGGGACGTAGCCGTCGGACGGGTACGCTCCATCCGCGACGTCATGAACATGCTCCCGGTTCCGAACGGCAAGACCGACTGCAATAATCATCATTATTGCATGTGTTCGACCGACTTGCCGGAGGAAAATCAGGAGTATGCGGACGGGGATGCAGCAGTGCGTGCCGCTTTCGTCCAGCGCCAGCGGGATTATATTCAGGGGCTGCTATGGTTCCTGCAGAACGATGAAGCACTGCCGGCGGAGTTCCGGGAAGAAGCGTTGACCTGGGGGTATGCCGGAGACGAATTTGCGGAGCATGGGCATTTTCCGCCGCAAATCTATGTCCGCGAAGCGCGCCGGATAGAAGGGGAGTACACCTTCACCGAGAACGATGCCCGGGTCGCTCCCGGTTTGGAGCGGGCCCCGGTGCATCCGGAGAGCATTGCGATCGGCGATTATCCGATTGATTCCCATGCGACCCGCAAGCGGGAGGCCGCCGGACGGGATCGGGCGCTTGAGGGGTTCCTCGGACTCGGCTGGCTGACGAAGGTGTACCAGATCCCTTACGGAGTCATTGTGCCGAAGCGGGTGGACGGCCTGCTCGTTCCGGTAGCGGTCTCGGCTACACATATGGGGTTCGGCACGATCCGTATGGAGCCCTGCTGGATGCAGCTCGGATTCGCGGCGGGCGTGGCCGGCGATCTGTGCCTGGCCGAAGGGACGACTCCGCGCAAGCTCCCGGTCGATGCGCTACAGCTTGAGCTGTTGGCGGCCAACCAGCGGATCACCTATTTTGCCGATATTCCGTGGGGCCATCCGGCTCGGGCCGCCGCGGAATATTTCGGCACCAAGGGCTTATTCACCTCGTATGAAGCCCGATTGGACGATCCGCTGCAGGCCGCCGAAGCTTCGCGCTGGATAGCGGCGGCCCGACTGCTGCCGGGGGGCCGAGCGCTGCCGTCTCTGCCCGCCACCGACCGGCTGCTGCCCGCCGGCGCCGACATGGGCCCGCGGCTGCCGA
>NZ_JBHTIU010000038.1:0-2621 GCF_042677205.1 Paenibacillus residui | reverse complement strand
GCTTCGTGAATGATTTCACACCTTAAAAATTAAAAAAAACTGTCTTGACTTCTTGTGCCACTATAGAAACCGCCGGGTATATTGCATTAGAAACTAAATCTACTATTCAAGTGGATAGTCGTTTGCGGGAACGTGCTAATTGGGGCGACCTTCCAGGCCAAACCTTTGATGAGTTTGTTGCCATGTGGGAGCGGTGCACGTCTGAACCCGAATATATACCGCCTGTAGGCGATTCAGCAAAGCAAGCCGGGGAACGTTTATCTTCATTTTTAACAGAATTAGCACAGAAACATCCGTTCCAAAGTCATATTGTAATGGTTACGCATGGAGGATTAATAACGGACTTTCTTGTAAATACATTCCCCGGGGATCAACTTGATCTATGGCATCCCAATTTCATTGCCGTACAAAGCCAGTTAATTCCCGAGTGTTCTATAACCACGCTAATTTATGAAAACGGGCAATATCAAATTGCAGATTTGGCATCTGTTGAGCATTTAGAATCCATCCTTTAACCATACCAATATGTAAAGTTGGTTTAAGATATTTATTGCCTATATTCCACCTGTTTTCGTTGCTATGATCTTCATATATCAGATGCGCAGCTGATCAATTGGAAAATGGAAAAGGGGATCAAAAGATGGGTAAGGACCACATCATTCAATCGATGCTTTCTGCAAAGGTAAGTATGACGCCGAATGGGTTTGTTGCAGACCAATTAAGCCCGAAGCAGTTTGCGGATTGCCACGAGTTGTTTTTTGACAAGATTTTCGAAATTAGTTCATCGGATATATCGGGAGTAGAAGGCTACGGTGAGTTTAATGAGGATTGTCAAACAAATTATGGGACCTGCAGGGAATTTCTGATCGATACCTTTGCGGAGGATAAAGAGGGGTATTGGTACAACTGGAGGGAAATGTTTGAAACGACGGTTTTGGAACGTGAATTTTTCGAAAGATACTTTAAGGAAATGGAGGACAGAATTCATTATTGCGAAGGCAAGCGTTATTTGGTTAATAATAATACATTTTTCGTCAATATGATTACGGATGGGAAGACAACGGTTGGTTTCCCTGACTGGAGCAGATCCGGTATTTGCGATCTCCTGTTGGATTTTTCCATTATGGACCTGAATAAGCCTTACTTAAAAATACCGGAATTGTTGGTGGAGTATTGCAAGCAAAGGGACATCGTCATACCGGATTTTCAAGAAAGATACTTATGTATGGCTTATTATAAAGGAATCGATGTCTTGCGTTGGCATGCATCGATTGATGATACGGAATCCTGCATGTCTATAATGAAATCTGTCAGTGAACTGAAGGATCGACTATACGCCCTATAGATGGTGATGGTATGAAATATGAAAATGCCGGCGATGTGTTGCCGGAGGAATTATTGAAAGAAATTCAGAAATATGCGGCAGGAAAACTGCTCTATATCCCTTCCGGGGAGGAAAAAAGGGCATGGGGCGAAATGTCCGGATACCGGGATCAATTGCAGAGGCGCAACCTGATGATTCGCAATAAGTATGCCAACGGGATTACGGTTTCGGAGCTTGCGGACGAATACATTCCGTGACGGGGCAAGTATACGGTTGGTTTGGCGATGTAACGGATACGAGATGGCATACGCTGGAGTTCCAGGCCGTCATTCAAACGGGACAAGGTGGCCAGACGATCCAAAATACTGCACTCGTGAATGCTGACAACATAGATCAGCCAGGCGAACCGACGGAGATCATGTTGGTGTGGCAAGTGCTTTTTGATTGGAATGGATCACTTAACGCCTGGATGCATGCTGCCGGACTTGAACAGATAGACTGGATGAAATCGGCCTGGTGCCCGCTCCCTCCAAATCGGCCGTCTCATAGTAGTCTCGCGGGATGCTTTGCAGCCCTGCAAGGAATAAGATAATGTTGTAGCCGATATGTTTCCATAGGTAGAATACGGAGATCACACCTCTCGACGGAGGCTACAGGCACTATCCTGGATTCCATTAAGAAAATCATCTATTCGAAGAAAAATGACAGACATTTAATCTATTCTCCGACTATAGAATCAGCTGTACAATATGCGAATGCCGGAATGCTCGAGGAATGGATTCAGTGCTATCTGCTGCTCACCCGAAAAGTGGCTCCCATTCTGCATGATGTTATGAAGGAGGACCAGCTATATTTTGGAGTCGTTAAGTTTCCACTGCGTCTTATCGAGCGTGATGGATAAGTTATGATGATGAGCTCGAAAAACTAAAGCCGTTGTTACGCAATGCTTACCAGTGCATATACAATTATCAGCTTGTTCGTTCTCCTATACGATTCGTACGAAAGCTATAATCAACGACGGCGCTCTGGAGAATCTGACTTCATACTGAATCAGAAGCGGCTGGAGGGCGGCTGCATCGTCATCATTTTCATCTGCAAGGTTTTCCCCACTCCCTATGACAAAGTTGCGGTGAAATCTGGATGGGTACCCGTATGAATGCCATTATAATAATTTAGTTTTGTCATCATGGGTGGTAAATCTTCATTTTTCTCGACAAATACAATATCCCAAGGTCAAGTCCTGACTCTTGTGTAAAATTCACTACAATGTTTTCTACACTGGATTATTAGCCTAGCT
>NZ_JBHTIU010000037.1:0-47478 GCF_042677205.1 Paenibacillus residui | reverse complement strand
CCAGGGCAGCGGCGGCCAGGGTGGAGGCGGCCAAGGTAGCGGTGGCCAGGGCAGCGGCGGCCAGGGCGGAGGTGGCCAAGGCGGAGGCGGCCAAGGCGGCCTTGCCGGGGGAACCGGCAGCGGTTCGCGCAGTATGATCTCTACCCCGCGTACTCCTGATGGCGGAGGAACGCCCACCTCGGACCAGGG
This sequence comes from Paenibacillus residui, assembly GCF_042677205.1. NCBI lineage: Bacteria > Bacillati > Bacillota > Bacilli > Caryophanales > Paenibacillaceae > Paenibacillus > Paenibacillus residui. The sequence continues at coordinate 47,289 of NZ_JBHTIU010000037.1, read as the reverse complement.
ACCGCTGAACGGCCGCGGCGGGGAGATCGAGAAAGGCGGCCAGGCCCCGGTGTTGGACGGAGCGTCCCGCCCTTACGAGGAAGTGTATTCGGAGTATGCGGCTGAGGCAACGCAATCATTGAACCGCTCCCAGCTTCCGCAAAGCATGCAGAACCTGGTGCGGGATTATTTTACGGAAATTCAACCTAACCGCTAACAACAAATTCAATGATGCTCAGACACACGTATATTTGTATGACTGCCAATGAACTTAGCTATTCCAGCGGAAGAATGATGCGTCCTAACCGGAGTGCGTTGATGTTTAATTGGAATATTTGGGGCTGTTGGAAAAATCGTTTGACGGAACTGGTCTGTTCATCTGTACGATATTTCATACAAAGCAGGATCTTCGCTGCACGTACACAGCTGTTTGTACGATTATTCATACAAAAATCGAAATCTTCGCGGCATACGCATGTCTGACTGAATGATTTTTCGTACAAATCGCACTCGTTCGCATCCATGTATCGCGCATTTGTATCATTATCGAGTTACGTAGGCGATTTCTCAACAGCCTGAATATTTACTGCCGAGTGTAGAAGAAACAACTTTTCCTAACATCTCCAATCCCCAAATAGTCCCTTCCTTCCGTGAACTACATTAAATCAAAAAGCGGTCCCCAGCCGCTGGTCAAGCCCAGGGGGAATTCATAATACGAGCAGAGGAGGACCTGTCATGATTGAAACGAAGCAGCAGCTGGAACAATGGATGGAAACGATCAACGCCATACGTGAGCAGGTGGCTGGCGTCATCGTCGGCCAACGGGATGTGGTCGAGCAAATGCTGTGGTGTATTTTTGCCGGAGGGCATGCGCTAGTGGAGGGGATTCCCGGCTTGGGGAAGACGATGCTCGTTCGTACGATCGCCGACGCGATCGACCTGTCCTTTTCCCGTATTCAGTTTACACCGGATTTGATGCCGGCGGACATTACAGGAACGAATATCATTCAATTCGGGTTAAAAGGTGAAACGTCCTATCAATTCCAGAAGGGCCCGGTCTTCGGCAATTTGGTGCTCGCCGACGAAATTAACAGGGCCACTCCCAAAACACAAAGCGCCCTCCTGGAGGCGATGCAGGAGAAGACCGTCACGGTCGGCTCCGAAACCTACCCGCTTCCCCGCCCCTTCTTCGTTCTTGCTACACAAAACCCGCTGGAAAACGAAGGCACCTACCCGCTTCCGGAAGCCCAGTTGGACCGTTTTATGCTGAAGATCCAGGTATCCTACCCCTCCAGAGAAGAGCTTAAGGAAATTGTCGCGAGAACCACATCGGCGGCGGAGCTGCGGGCTCATAAAGTAGCCGACGGCCCGAGAGTGACCGAGATCCAGAATGGCGTCAAGGAGCTGTTGGTGGCTGACGATGTGCTCGATTATGCGGTCCGCCTCATTATGCTGACCCACCCGCAGGAGGCGGAGGCTCCCGATGCCGTCAAAAAATACGTCAGATTCGGCTCGGGTCCGCGGGGAATCCAGTCTATTATTTCAGTGTCAAAGGTCAGGGCATTGTTTGCCGGCCGGCTGCATGTTTCCCGCAACGACATTGTTCAAGTGGCCATTCCGGCTCTTCGCCATCGGCTGTTTTTGAATTTTGAAGGCCAGGCGATGGGCAAGACGACCGATGAAATTCTGGAGGCCGTTATAGAGGAAGCGGAGCGGGGACAATGAGCGAAGGATTGATCGTGTCGTTACTCGGGACGGACAGGAAGCGGAGGGAAGAACATGAATGAGGCCGGGGCAGGGAACAGTGAAGGCACGAAGAACACAGCGGCCGGTTTGGTTCCCCAGGAGGTGCTTCTTCGGCTGGAGCGTTCCTCCTTATGGGCTAAAGATCGCATACGCGGGACGATGCAGGGCAAACGCCGTTCCAAGCAGATGGGCAGTTCGCTCGATTTTGCCGATTACCGGCTGTATACTCCCGGAGACGATATCCGGCAATTGGACTGGAATGCCTACGGGAGGACAGGCAAGCCTTTCATTAAGCTGTATATGGATGAACAGGAGCTGCAGGTCAGCTTGTATGTGGACGGCTCGGCCTCGATGAAATTCGGCGCTTCCTCCAGAGGAGTCAATAAGTATCTATTTGCGCGTCAACTGGCTGCCTGTATCGGATACACGGCTTTGTGCGGCTACGACCGGGTCGGAATCGGTGTATTCAGCGACCGCTTGTACGCCCGGCTGCCGATGATGCGCGGCAAAGCATCCGCTCAGCGAATATTTGATTTTCTGGCACGGACCGAATCCCGGGAAGCGGGGGATATTGCCGCTGCCTTAAGCCATCCTTCGTCGCTGCCTGTCCGGCCCGGAATGAGCTGGGTCTTCTCCGATTTCCTGTATGAATCCGGAGTGGAGCAGGCGCTTTCCTCTCTGCTGGCCGCCGGTCAGGAGATCGCTGTCGTTCAGGTATTATCGCCGGAGGAGGTAGACCCGGAGCTGTTCGGGGATCTTCGGCTGATCGACGTGGAGTCGGGAAGCGGCAAGGAAGTGGCCATATCCGGTAAAATTATTAAGGAATATAAAGCCGCGGTCCATCAATATACGGAAGCGCTGCGCAAATATTGCTTTGAACGGGGCATTGCCTACCAGCTTGCAATAACGGATTCGCCGCTGTCTGTAACGATTACGGAGTTCAGGCGCAGCGGTTTATTGAAATAATTTGTTCGCGGACAGGGGCTGCCCTTCTGCAAATCGCTGCAGGATCAGGCTCCCTTGGTTTTGATCTGCAGATGAGGAACGGTCCGTTGTAAATCGTATTGAAGCTCGAGGTGAGCCCTTATGTTCTTTGAATCGTTGGCCGGCTTGTGGTTTGCGTTGTCTTTGCCGGCCATCATCGTCATGTATTTGTTCAAAAGAAAATATATCGATACTCCTGTGTCCAGCCATCTGCTATGGAGCCGCGTCCTCAAGGATATCGAAGCGAATCGGCCGTGGCAAAAGCTGAGAAACCGACTGCTGATGCTCATCCAGCTATTGGCGGCGGCGCTTCTTGTGCTTGCATTGATGAAACCGTTCGTCTGGTCGGAACAGGAGGCCCGCGATCATGTCGTCCTCGTTGTCGACAACTCGGCCAGCATGCAGTCGCTCATCCGGAAGCCTTCGCAGGAAGGGGGTCCATATACCCGCTTGCAAGAGGCGAAGGACCGGATAAGGGAATGGGCGAAGCAAGAGGCTCGGGGAAGCCGGTTTACCGTCATTTCCGTTGGCGGCGTTCCTGAAGTGCGGCTTTCCTCGGACGACTCTTTCGCTGCTCTCGATCAAGCCCTTGCCGGAATTGACCCGTTCTATGGCACAGCCGCTTACGAAGAGGCGCTCTCGCTGGCTGCCGCCTTGACCCGTGAGGATCCCGAAGCGGAAATTCGCCTGGTAACCGACGGACAGTGGCCGGAATCGGCTGCGGCCGTTCGTCTGGACGTTCCGTGGACGGTGGATCAGCCAACCCGGTTGGATACGGACAATATTCAGGTTGTGCAATTCGGGGTCCGGGAGGACGGTACGGGGCAACGGACCGTTACTGCGGTGGCCACGGTTAAAAATTGGGGCGCACAGGAAGCCGTATTCGACGTATCCCTGTATGCCGCCGACAGGCTCGCGGAGACGAAGCAACTGCAGCTTGCCGCAGGGGAACAAAGAACCGTCTATTTCCAAGGGCTTCCCTCGGCGGATTACTATCGGTTGGATGCCGAAGCGGATGATGTGCTGCAAGAAGACAACACCGCTTACGCCTTCCTCTCCGGCGGCCGGCATTTAACCGCGGTTCTGGCCGGCGAAGGGAACCTGTTTTTGGAAAAGGCGCTTTCGCTGGCCGGTGTGGATTTGCTCAAGGTGCAGCGGAGCGGAGCGACGTTCGCCATTCCGGAGAGCCCGTTCGACTTCGTAGTCGTTGATGCGGTCGAGAACTCCGCTATTGCGGGGGCGGAATGGCAGGAACTGCTGGCCGACAAGCCGGTCTGGTATGTTCGTACCGGCCTGGAAGGAGCGGAAACCGCGGTCGGGGTTAACGATTATTCCGTGGCCGATCATCCGGTAACTCAATACATCTCTCTTCTCGATACGCATATTGCTTCCGCTCTGGCCGGGGAGCCGCCGGTATGGGCCAAGCCCATTATCACGGCCGGCCAGCTTCCTCTCGTCTATGCCGGGGAGGAGAATGGGCAGGAACGGCTGCTGTTTGCCTTCGACCTGCATGACTCCGATCTGCCGCTGCGTTCGGAATTTCCGATTCTGGTTCAGAATGCGGTAGAGTGGCTGGGCAAATCGCGGACGTCCAGCCTTGGTCTCGCCGCCGCTTCGGAGACGAGGGAGATTCCGGTCTCCCTGAAGGCGGCTCGCGCCCAATGGATAGCCGCGGACGGCGGGCAGGGATGGGACGCAGATATAGTGGATGGCCGGGTCTCCAGCCTGCAGACGGTTCCTCCTGTTCCGGGGCTGTACCGCTTCGTGGAATGGGATGAGAACGGAACGGAGCTGCAATCGAGATGGCTGGCGTCAGTGATGGATTCGCGCGAATCCAATCTGGCGATGCAGCCCGGGCTAACCTTCGGTTCCGGCAGCCAAGAGGAGGCCGGTCCGAAGGAGAGCGGGGCGGATGCCGGTGAATCTCCGGCTGTCCGGCAGGCGGAAGGAAAAGCACCGGTACCAGTCACCTCATGGCTGATCGTTCTGGTTATAATAGTTGTTTTATTGGAATGGGGGGTGTATCAGCGTGGGAATTCAGTTTAGCACCCCTTGGCTGCTGCTGCTCCTGCTTCCGGCCGTGTACTTGTTATACCGTTTCGGACGGGGAACCGTTCGGTTGAGCGGGAACAGGAAGCGACTTGCCATTGCCCTGAGAAGCGCCGTATTGCTGCTGCTCATCCTCGCTTTGGCCGGGATGCAGATCTATTCTGTTCTGGAGCGTAAAGCGGTCGTCTTCGTCCACGACCGTTCGGACAGCATGCCGGAATCCGCGGCTCCACTGCTCGACTGGATGAAACTGGCGGCTGATGCCAAAGGCACGGAGGATGCGGTAGGGGTTGTCGCCGCCGGGCTGGAACCTGCTGTGGAGCGCAAGCCCGATTCGCGGAATCTGGAGGGCTTCCAGTGGACAAGCCAGATTAATCGGCAATTCAGCAATCTGGAAGCGGGCTTGCGAGCGGCAGGCGGATTGCTGTCCGATGAGTATACATCGAGAATCGTTCTCGTCAGCGACGGGGAGGAGAACGCCGGCGATCTCCTGCGGCAAGCAAGGCTGCTTGGCGACAAAAACGTGCCGGTTGACGTCCTGTATGTTCCCAGGGAGAACGGACTGGATGTAGCGGTAGAGAGCATCAAAGTTCCGGAAAAGCTGTATCAGGCCGAGCAGTATACGCTGGAGGTCGTTCTGTCCAGTACGGAGGCCGTACAAGGTGAATTGCGCATCTATGAGGACAACCGGGAAATTTCGATCCAGCAGGTATCGCTGGAGCGGGGAGAGAACCGGTTCGCCCTGCAGAGTCTGGCCAAGGAACCCGGCTTTCACCGTTACCGGGCGGAAATCTATGTTCCCGGGGATACCCAAGCAGCGAACAATTCGGGGGCTGCCTTCAGCAGGGTGACGGGACCGCCGAAGGTGCTGATCGTTGAAGGCGAGCCCGGAACCTCCCAGAACTTGGCCTCGGTATTGGATTCGGGCCTTATCCCCTACGACATCCTCCCGCCGGAGATGCTATCCCGGGAGTTGGCCGGATACACTTCCTATGAGAGTATTCTGTTAAATAATGTTCCTGCCACCCGAATGTCCGAGCTTCAGATGAGCATGATAGAACAGGCGGTTCGTGACTACGGCGTAGGGCTGATCATGTTTGGCGGGGAGAACAGCTTCGGCTTGGGCGGTTATTTTCATACTCCGATCGAGAAAGCCCTGCCGGTATATATGGATTTGCAAGGGAAGCGGGAGATCCCTTCCCTGGGACTTATTCTGGTGATTGATAAATCCGGCAGCATGTCCGGCGATAAAATAACATTGGCCCAGGAAGCGGCCACCCGAACGGTCGAGCTGCTTCGGGAGAAGGATACGCTCGGCATTCTGGCGTTCGATTCGAGCAACTGGTGGGTCTCCGAGCCGGATAAACTGACGGATAAAGAGAAGGTCATCGGGGAAATCAATTCGATCCCGGCCGATGGCGGAACGGAGATTTATCCTGCGTTGGAAGAGGCCTATGCCAAGCTTAAGCAGGTGGAAGCCCAGCGTAAGCATATCATCCTGCTTACCGACGGGCAATCGGCTACGAGTCAAAGCTACGAGCAGCTCACCGCCGGGATGACGGAAGACAATATTACATTATCCACCGTAGCGATCGGCGACGGGGCGGATACCCAGTTGTTAGAGCGGCTGGCCAACCTGGCCAAGGGAAGATACTACTTTACCAATGACCAGAGCACCGTCCCCGCAATATTCAGCCGCGAAGCGGTCATGGTTTCCCGCACGTATATTGTAGACCAACCCTTCGCACCGATCGTCGGGCAAGCGGCGGACTGGAGCAGTCTGTTCCGCAATGGAGTTCCGATGGTTCAGGCCTACATTGCCGCTACTCCCAAGGAGACGGCGGAAGTGGCCCTCATGAGTCCGGAACCCGATCCGCTGCTTGCCAGATGGCAGTATGGCTCCGGCAGGACGGTTGCCTGGACGAGCGATGTGACGGGCCGTTGGGCGAAGGATTGGATAGCCTGGGAAGGCTTCCCGGAAGCAATGAGTCAAATCATTAAATGGACGTTTCCGCAGTTTAACTCCTCTCCGCTCGAGATATCCACACAATTGAGAGGCAGTCAGCTTGCGTTGGATGTGAAAAGCCTCATGCCGGATTTTCAAGGAGAGCTTAAAGCGACGATAACTGACGAGGCTCTTGAGGCGCAGGAGGTGTCCCTTCATCCGGTTATACCGGGCCAATATACCGGGCAATTTCCGGTGACCCGGCCGGGGGCGTACTTGACTAAAATTGATGTCCTTCAATCGAAGGACGGAGAAGAAGATTCCGAAGTGATCGGAAGCATAACATCGGGCTTCGTCATTCCTTATTCGCCGGAGTACCGGATAACCGCTGGGGACGGCGAACAGAAGCTGCGCCGCCTGGCCGAGCTGACCGGAGGAAGAGTGCTCTCCGTGGATCGCCCGGAGGAGGTATTTGCCGTAGAGGCGGCAAGCAAGAAGCAGTATCGCGATTTGACCTGGCCGTTACTGGCGGCGGCGCTGCTGCTGTGGCTTGCGGATATCGCCGTACGCCGTCTGTCGATTCCGTGGAGTCGTTTGGTTGGTTCCCTGGTGTTCTGGAGAGGAAGCGGCACAGGAAACACAGATCCGTCCGAATCGTCGGAAGGATCGGAGCTATTCCGCCGATTGCAGCAATCGAAGAATAAGGGCGCCGACTCCGGGAAGGAAAGGGCGGACGGCGCTGCAGCTTCCGGAGGAATGATTCGCTCCGCATTAGCTGAAGAGAAGCCGGTACCGGAGCAGCGATCGACCCCGGGGAACACTTTCGGGCATGGAACGAAGGACTCCGGAGAACCCCCGGGTCTTGCGGATTCCGGGAGGGATTCTGCGGCAGCCCGTAAGGAAGAAGCCAAGCACTCGAAGGATGACACCATGAACCGGCTGCTTGCCGCCAAAAAACGCAGAAAATTATAAATGAGTCAGAAAAAAGAATAAAGTCGGAGAAAAAGGCGGTTTCTGGAAAAATATCGCGAGTATTGGCGTGATGACTGGAAATTTTACTCTATTTCCGCTACACTGTTTGTAAGACTTGTCGCATTCTGTCAAGCGGGAGGAAGGCCATGCAAAGAAACAATTTTTCCATCGGTGTATTGTTAATAGGAATTGCCGTTGTTCTGATTTTGGGCAAACTGGGCGTTTTCAGCTTCCTGGGTTACATCTTCTGGCCGTTGATCGTACTTGCGGTCGGCCTCGGGCTGCACTTTCTGTTCTTCAGCAAAGTTTTGCCTTCCGGGGTGCTGGTTCCCGGCGGAATGCTGGTCACCTATTCGGTATTGTTTTTCCTGTGTAATTTGTTCGGCTGGCACTGGATGAAATATTTATGGCCATTCTTTATTTTCGGTGTCGCCGTCGGACTGTACGAGCTGTATCTGTTTGACCGCAACAGTCCGAGGCAGCTGTGGTTGGTTTCCATTGTGCTGGCAGTTATATCGGCTGTGTTCTTTGCGTTAATGTTTATCTTTACCGGGGGTATCTATGTTGTAGCGGCTATTTTGCTTGCAGCGGGATTGTTCATGGTGCTGCGCAGACCCAAGACCTGGTAACCGTTACCGGCATACAGCTCAGCCTTGATTTTTGCAGGGCATAAGCGTATAATAGGTATGATAATGAGGCGTCGGCGCTTAAAGGTCCGACGCTTCTTTCGTGGACGGGACGAACAACGGATTCATCCGGAACAAGCTCGGTGAATTTTTGCTTTCGTTACTCTATTCGTCAGAGAGGACAGACATTTTATGCACGCAAGAGATAAAATTAAGAACATAGCGATTATTGCACACGTAGACCACGGCAAAACAACATTAGTGGACCAATTGCTGAGGCAGTCCGGCACGTTCCGCGAGAACGAAGCGCTGCAGGAACGCGCTATGGATTCCAATGATCTGGAGCGGGAGCGGGGCATTACTATTCTTGCTAAGAATACATCCATCCATTACAAAGATTATCTAATTAATATTGTTGACACTCCGGGCCACGCCGATTTCGGCGGAGAGGTAGAGCGGATCATGAAGATGGTAGACGGAGTGCTTCTGGTTGTCGATTCGTTCGAGGGCTGTATGCCGCAGACCAAATTCGTACTTCGCAAAGCATTGGAGCATCAGCTTCAGCCGATTGTTGTCGTCAACAAAATCGATCGTCCGAACGCACGGCCGACCGAGGTGATCGACGAGGTTCTGGAGCTGTTCATTGAGCTGGAAGCGAATGACGAACAACTGGATTTCCCCGTTGTCTATGCTTCCGGGCTGCAGGGCAAATCGAGCCTGGACCCCGATGTTCAAGGCGACACGATGGAAGCTCTTTACGAAGCTATCGTCCGGCATATCCCATCGCCTACAGAAAGCGTAGAGAAGCCTCTTCAGTTCCAGGTTACATTGATGGACTATAATGAATATCTGGGCCGTATCGCCATCGGCCGCGTGAACCGGGGACAGATCCGGCAAGGCCAGCCGGTGGCGGTTATAACCCGCGAAGGCGGAACCAAGCACGCAAGGGTGGAGAAGCTGTTCGGGTTCCAGGGATTGAAGCGGATTGAAGTCCCGGAAGCGGGAGCCGGGGATATTGTAGCCATTGCCGGGATTAAAGATATCAACATCGGCGAGACGATCGCAGACCCGGCCAACCCGGAGGCGCTGCCCGTTCTGAAAATAGACGAGCCTACCTTGCAGATGACTTTCCTGGTCAACAACAGCCCGTTTGCCGGAAGAGAAGGGAAATGGGTCACCTCCCGTAAGCTTCGCGAACGACTGGACAAGGAACTGGAGACGGATGTCAGCCTGCGGGTGGAAGAAACCGACAGCCCGGATGCGTTCATCGTTTCCGGAAGGGGAGAGCTGCACCTGGGCATTCTGATCGAAAATATGCGCCGGGAAGGATTCGAGATGCAGGTATCCAAGCCCGAAGTCATTATTAAAACGATCGACGGCCAGAAGATGGAGCCGATTGAGCGGCTCATTATCGATATCCCCGAGGAAAGCATGGGGGCGGTCATGGAAAGTCTCGGCACGCGCAAAGCAGAAATGGTGAATATGACAAATAACGGCGGGCAGGTCCGGTTGGAATTTCTTATTCCGGCACGCGGTCTGATCGGATACCGTACCCATTTTCTTACACTGACCCGCGGATATGGGATTATGAATCACGCCTTTGACAGCTATGGCCCCTACCAAGGAAGCGGGGTCGGCGGAAGACATCAGGGCGTTCTCGTGTCCAGCGAAACCGGTGTAGCGACCTTGTATGGGATTCTATCTATTGAGGACCGTGGAACTCTCTTCCTTGAACCCGGAGCGGAGGTCTACGAAGGAATGATCGTAGGTGAGCATAACCGGGATAATGACATTATAGTCAACATCTGTAAGGAAAAGCAGTTGACCAACGTTCGTTCCGCAACGAAGGAAGATACGGTCAAAATGAAAACGCCGCGGTTATACAGTCTGGAACAGGCTCTGGAGTATTTGAACGATGATGAATATTGCGAAATCACTCCTAAATCGATCCGGCTGCGCAAGAAAATACTAAACAAAAGTGAGAGGGAGCGGGCAGAAAAGCATCGCAAATTGTCCGAAGCCAACAGTTAAGGAGGTCGATCGGCCGTGGGAGGGCTGAACGAATGGTTTTTTAACCATCCGTGGATAACTTATTTCATTATTTATGTTGCTCTTGCCTATGTTTATAATAAAGTGTTCAAGGTGCAGAAGAGGCTTCCGATTCTGAAGGAGATTCTCATTTATATTATTTTGGCCATCGGTTCGTTCATTCTCCTGCTGTTTCAGCTCGATCTGCAGCTCCCGATCATTCCCAGCCTCGCTGTCGCGGTCGGACTCATGTTTATCGTCCGAATCCGCTACTGGATAACGGATCGGCAGAAGAAACAGGAATAAGGCAGGATTAAGCTTTCCGCCGGTTGAAGAAAGCAAGCTTGCGGCAGTGCCTAGGCAACATTTATCTGATTCGAAAGGGCTGACGTTAATGAATTTGCGGGATGCGCTTTTCAATTGGCTGCAGATCAAAATTGTATCGGACGCCCGTCCTGAAGACGGTGCGGCTAGGAACAGTCTGGAGTTTTTCGAGAAGATCTTAACGGAAGACCATCATTTGACCCGGGTTGAAATGTCGTTGCTGAATGACCATACTTATCGGATACAATATACCGTTAACGGAGTGCAAGAGGAGCAGTTGGCGGAACGGGAAATGGCCGAGCAGCTGCTGGAAGATATTCAATCCAACCCTCAGTATGGCCGGCCCGAGACGTCCCGGCGCTGCGATTCTCCATAGTTGTCAGGTAGTACTTCTTCGTATGCATATGCTATAATAAGAATATGACATTATCGGAGGTAGGGAGGGCGAGTATATGGCTGATGCCATAACCGCTTTGCCGGAGACACAGTATGAGCAGTTTCGGAAGGACAAATTCGTGCTGCCCGAAAATTATGTTCCAAGAGCTGCAGATAAATCGAACGGACAAGATGCAGAAAGCCTAGCTGTGAGTATATAGCTAGGCTTTCTTGCATTTATACTGCCTCGGGTAGTGGAGCCGCTTGAAAAGGGTTGTATAAATCTCCTCATTCCTCCATATATTGCTTTACTAAATAATTTGAGTCGCTACTGTTGATTTTTCTGTTGAGGAGGAGGACTATCGGCCGGAGTTATATCTTGCGGCACCTGCGGCATAATTCTCCCGATAATATCGCCAAGCTCTTCAGCGAAACCGGCCATCGGGCGGCCTTTCTGGATATCTTCGCGCATTTCCCGGATTCGTTGTCCCATATCGAGATCTGCCGTAACCAGTGCATTCACACCGTACTTATCCTTTCTCAACGCTTCGGCGGCCGAATATTTGATGGAGTCGACACGCGCGCGGTCCAGATCTGGCTTAACGTTAATTCCGACGATCGCCGTATTTCCCATAACGACGCATGTGGCATCCTCGACTTGTGGAATAGATTTAACGATGGTTTCCAGATGAGTAGCTATCGCATCATTGTTCATTGGCTGTTGGTCCGGGTTCGTTTGTTGGCTTTGAACCTGGTTGCCGGATGGTGCTCCTCCTCCCGAAGACGCCCCCGTTTGGCCGGCAGTCTGACAGCCCGACAGCATAACGATAACTAATGCAATAACCAAAAGCATTCTCATGACATGATCGTCCTTTCTTCTAAAATCAAGCTACCGATAGTTTGTCCTTACAGTTTTTTTCTTATGTATTCCGCTCGATTAACCGATAACGTGGAGGGATTCCTTATGAAAAAAATTTATGTACTGGACACCAATGTGCTGTTACAGGATCCTAACGCCGTATTTGCCTTCCAGGATAATGAAGTGATCATTCCCGCAACCGTGTTGGAAGAAATTGACTCTAAGAAGAGGCTTGCGGATGAGATCGGTCGGAATGCCCGCTACGTATCCCGTTTGCTCGATGGATTCCGAAGCCAGGGCAGACTTCACGATGGGGTCACATTGGAGAACGGTGGAAGCTTGAAGGTAGAATTGAACCATCGAAGCTTCCTCAAGATGCAGGATGTCTTTGGAGAAATGACGAACGATAACCGGATTCTCGCCGTGGCCATGAATTATTGGACGGAAGAGCAAAGCAAGCCCAATCCCAGACCGGTTATCCTTGTCAGCAAAGATTCGCTTGTCCGAATCAAGGCGGATGTTCTCGGGTTAATGGCGGAAGATTATTTATCGGATCGGGTAGTCAGCTTATCGGAAATGTATACCGGATGGGTCACCCTGAAGGTTCACCCGTCTATAATCGATGAGTTTTATTCTTTCAGAAAGTTAAATTTAAGCAGTTTGCCGGCATCCTTGACTCTGCTTCCTAATGAATTTGTTATCCTCAAGGATGAGATGGGCACGGCGAAATCGGCCCTTCTGAAGGTGAGTGCGGACGGCAGAAGGCTGGAGTCGCTGCATTTGAGCAATGACCCGGTATGGGGAATTACGGCCCGCAATGCCCAGCAGAGAATGGCTCTGGAATTGCTGCTGAATGACGATATCCCGCTAGTTACATTAACCGGTAGAGCGGGGACGGGGAAGACTCTTCTGACTTTGGCGGCGGGACTGCTTAAAACAGAAGACGAGAACCAATATAAGAAGCTGTTAATTGCCAGACCGGTCGTCCCGATGGGGAAAGACATCGGTTATTTGCCGGGAGAGAAGGAAGAGAAGCTCCGTCCGTGGATGCAGCCGATCTACGATAATCTGGAATACCTGTTCGATACGAAGAAAACGGGAGACATTGATAAAATACTGGCCGGGATGGGCAGCATTCAAGTAGAAGCTCTGACGTATATCCGCGGCCGTTCCATTCCGGGACAATTCATCATTATCGATGAAGCGCAAAATTTATCACGCCATGAAGTGAAGACTATTGTCTCCCGCGTCGGGGAGGGCAGCAAAATCGTACTGCTGGGTGATCCGGAGCAAATCGATCATCCGTATCTCGATTCTTCCAGCAACGGGCTCACTTATGTTGTCGAAAGGTTTAAACAGGAGGCTATAAGCGGACATATTACTTTGCAAAGAGGGGAAAGATCGCGGTTGGCGCAGCTGGCGGCCGATCTGTTATAGGCGGCTGTCGCGGCTTTTCAACTTGGCGTTATAGCATAGGGCCGGATCTTAAGGAAAGCTCCTTAGGTCCGGTTCCTTTTTCTATTCCCCCAAAAATAGGAGGAATCGCGACGTTTTTTTTGCTATGATAGAAAAATAAAGAAATACAACACTGGAATGGATTCTCCGCAATGGGTATGGAGGCACCCGCGCTGCTAGCCTCGTATGAAACAGGAGTAAGGAGAGTTTTGGATGTGACTAGGAAAAAGAGCTTGATCGTACTGTTTATTATTCTTGGATTATCAATACTGCTTATTTCGAGAGTTATGGGCCCGGGCGGAAGTCCCAAGGCCGGATCGGTCTCGGGCAAAGACCTGTTTGCCAAAAATGCGGACGGGCTCTCCGACAGCGAGGAACAGATTATACATTTCGCCGTTTCTCTGAAACCGGAAGAGTATGCAGCATTGGAAAAATGGGTGGGCGACTATTCGGCACACGGAGTGAAGGTGGAATTGACCAACCTGCCCCTGGAGGAAGCTTACGACGTATTGAAGCAGGCCTCCCAATTGGGAGAAGCACCGGACATCATGCTTCTGAATAACGCTTGGGTCAACGAGTTTGCTGCTCTAGGTTATCTGAAGCCTGTTGACGAGCTGTTGGACAGCGACCCGCAAGCCCAGAGATTGTCCGCCGTCATGAATCAGGTGAAGTGGAACGGCTATATCTGGGGAATTCCGAAGGATGTAGATCCTTATATTCTTGCCTGGAACAAGCAGAAGGCTGAAGAAATACAAGCGGAAGAACCGCCCCAAACTGCGGAGGAACTGTTGCAATGGAACTCCCAATTTATGAATCCCGACGAGAAAAAATACGGGGTTTATTATCATCCGGGAGATCCCTATGCGCTTCTTTCGTTGCTGTCCGCTCTCGGGGTACCGTCCATAGACGGAGTCAACCCGCTGGCCAAGCTGGACGATCCGGAGACATTGAAGGCGCTGGAAACCTTCTTTAACCCCCGGAATGCAAGCTGGGATGCGAATCTGCTGCAGATGAATTTCCCGCTCCCGTCCAAAGATTGGGATCCGTGGAAGCAGTTGACCGAAGGGAATCTTGCGGCCATGATTACAACGGTATCGGATTTCAAGCGGAATGAGAATGATCAAATAGCTTTAAGCGCTTTGCCGATGGTGGCGGAGGGAGAGAGACAGACGGGAACATGGCTGAAGGGAAGAAGCTACGCCGTTTCATCCCGGCCCGGGAACGAGGCTGCCGTTAATGATTTGCTGAGGGAGCTGACTTCTCTCAACACGGAAATGAAGCTGTGGGGGGAAGCTAAGGTGCTCCCGGCTCATGTAGCGGCTTATTCCACTCCGGAATTAAGGAATGATCCGTCATACCGCTCCTATACCTGGTTGCTGGAGCAGGGTAATCTGCTGCCGGTACAAATCGACTCCGCCAAGCGGCTCAATGCCCTGGCTGCCGAAATGGGAATGATGTACCGGGGAGAGCAGCCCTTGAGCGAGTTCGCGGCCAAGGCGGCAGCCCTGTGGAAGGACGAGTAACCGCTCTGGGAATAGGCCGTTTGTTCCAAACGGCAGCTGCGAAATATATAAACAAAAAGCTGAAGCTAATTAAGCTTCAGCTTTAATTTTAGGGTGAACATTCCCTTGTCTGTCGTCACTTCCGAGGCGTGAATGAAGGGAACGAACGTTTCCGGGGAAAAGCCGAGAGGAAATTCTTCCTCCAATGCCCGGTTGGTGGTGTCCGGAAGCACAAACCCGTTAAAGGTTAATTGTTCAACCCGGAACTGCAGCCTGTTCTTAGGCTTGTTCTCGATGATATATCGTCCCTGGATGGAAACCTCGACATCATCTTCCTTGCCATCCGCTGTAAATAAGCCGTCTTCGAATGAGAAATCGATGTTTTCGAACAAAGGGTTTTTCTCCCGGAAATAATCGATCAGCTCCTGATCGCTGATTTGAAAAGTAAGTCCGTTTAAATATTTATTAGTTCCGCCATTATTAAACAAATCCGAGATGTCGTTCATTTCGTCAGCGATTGCCTGAAAATAGGTTCGGAACACCGGCAAGCCTTTTTCCTGCCAGGCGGTAGTCAGGTCAACCATTTGCTGAAACACCTCCGCTGCTTCCTCGGAAGCTGCCAATTGGTCGTCCACTTCCTGCTGTAAGGCCAGCACACGCTCTCTTTGCCGAATGAATTCCTCTTTGACCCGCTTGAGCTCGATTTCGTCTTCCTTCAATTGATCGCGGGTCCGATTCAACTGCTGGTAGGAATCGCTGTATGCATTTAACTTTCGTTTATCGTTCTCCAGAATCATATTTAAATATTGATAGATGGAAATGGCGTCGGAGAACGAATCGGCGTTAAACATGAGCATCCATAGATTGTCGCGTTCCCCCATATAGTAGGCTCTTAATATTTTTCCGGCATGCTCGCGGGTTCGAACGAGACGTTCCTGTTCCGCCCCGATTTCCTTCTCCGTCTCGGTAATCCGCTTGGCGATTTCCGCTTCGCGCCCGGTCAGTCTGGCAATTTCCCGGTCGATTTCATATATGGTCAAGCTTTTCTGCAGCAATTGCTTGATTTCATCGAGTGAAGGCTCGGACTCCGCGAGCAGGAAAGGGGGGCCGGACAAACAGAGAATGAGACAGATGCCTACCAGCAGGGAATTGCGAATAAGCTTGGCCATGACATTCCCCTTCATTTTACTTGTACTCTCTCTATTTTATAAAAATAGATGTTAAATGATGCCAAAAAACTTCCCGCCGCAGAAAGTTTAAGAGCCGCGGCGGGATGCCTCCGTTCCTTATTTGGAGCTGTTCATCATTAATTTCAGAACCTCGGTTAACGGTCTGGTCTTCTCCGGAATTTCTTTCGTGAAGACCGGGGCTTCGTTAATCCGGTCGTAAGCTTGCCTTACATGGATAAGACGTACCGGATCTTCCTGTCCCATTCCTAATTCCGTATGGATCGTCAGCTCCCGGATAAATCCGCCATTGTCCACGGCTACGGAGAGCTTGCCCAATCCCAATTTAATTTCACCCGCCGCTTGTTTCCAAACGGCCGCCTGTTCCTCGGCTAGCAAGCCGTTTTCCTTCATATCATCAATGATTAAAGGCCATTGTTCCTTTAAGGCTTCGGTTATCGCTTGAGAATTGTCCTCTGTTATGTTCACTTCAATGACGGTGTGCCCATTTGCATTCGGTTGATCCGCCTTGGCGAACCATTTTTCGTCAAGGGCTGCAAACAAGCGGGTAGACAACTGGGACGCTATATTCATAACGTTATGCAGCCGTTCCGGTGATAGCTTGCCGGTTCCTCCCGACATTTCGGACAATGCGTCCAAATCGAGGGAAAAGTATTCATCCTTGGGGTTGATCAATGGTATATTAACATAAATATGATTCTCGTTAAGAATCAGCGGAAGGGTCATCACGGCAGACGAATCAGCCGACGCAAGCTCCAGCTCCGATTCCAGACGAAGAGGATTAACGGAGGCAATGCCCGACCAGCTCCATTTTCCATTAGTCACCAATTGGGCGAGAGATTGCGAGACGGGACTGCTCTGACCGCTGTCTTCCGGCTCTCCCCACTTTATTCTTGCTTCTCCGGCGAAGGAATAGCTGTTGATTTCCTTCTGTTTTTCCAAGGCGCTGATTACTTGTTCTTTCCACTTCGCATTAGATGCTCCGCATCCGCTGAGCACCAACAGCAAGGATAACAATGCCGCGAACGGAATCCATTTGGTTAATCGCAAATAAGGTCTCTCCTTTGTCTAAAATCTTTTACCATTATACCGTTTATATTTAAACTTGTCTTTACGAATCATGGGAAGCAAGCACTTTTGGGAAGGGGACATATTGAAACATGCAGCAAGGAAAAAAGCCATTAATCGACTGGATTCGCCGCCGCCTAGAGGCCAGTCCGGAGAAAGCGGCAACGTTCCGGGATTTCATGGAGTGGTGCCTCTATCAGCCTGATTACGGTTACTATATGAGTGAGAAGAGTAAAGTGGGCAGAGACGGAGATTATTATACAAGCGCTGCTATAGGCGGAGTAATGGGCATCATGGTCGCCCGATTGATGCTCAAGCTGTCCGAATCGTGGAGAGGCGGGCGGATAGTCTGGGTGGAATGGGGAGGAGGGACCGGACAGTTGGCCAAACAGATATTGGACGAGGTCCGTTCCTCGGACCCCGAAATATATGAGCGGCTGACCTATTTTGTGATTGAAAAAAGCCCGTTTCATCTGCAGCGCCAACGGGAAACGCTGCTTGACCACCAGCAGGCGGTATGTTTTATAGACGAGGAATTATGGGAGAAAGAGGGCAGCCGGCGGACGGTCATTTTTTCCAATGAGCTGCTGGATGCCTTTCCGGTTCATCGTGTCCAATGGTCCGAGGGCAGGCTGAAGGAGCAACGGGTTTACTGGAACGAAGAGGAGGGCCGTTTTGCGAGCCGTTGGACGCCTGCGGAAGATAAGAGGCTTGAGCGCTATTTGGAACGGAACCAAATCACTTTAACGGAAGGACAGACGGCGGAAATTAACTTGTCGGCAGAGGAATGGATCGGCCGCCAGGCCGCCCGGTTGGAGGAAGGGAGTCTGGTGACGGTGGATTACGGGGATGTGGCGGAAGAGCTTTATTCCCAACACCGGATGAACGGCACCCTGATGTGCTACCGGGATCACCTCGCGGGGGATTACCCTCTGGAACATATCGGGGAGCAGGATATGACCTCGCATGTCAATTTCTCGGCCTGCATCCGTGCCGGTCAGGAATCGGGGATCCGGGAGTGGAGTCTGATGACGCAGAAGCAGTTTCTGGTCGAGCAGGGAATTTTCAGCCTGCTTCAGAATCATTCCGGCAGTGATCCGTTCAGTCCGGAAGCGAGACGTAACCGGGCCGTTCGCCAGCTTCTGATCAGCGATGGGATGAGCGAGCTGTTTAAAGTGCTGGTGCAAACCAAATAACTAAACGAATAGATAAGGGGACTTTGCGGCGTATTTTGTCTGCTTAGTCATTGGATCGGCGACTTATTCTACTTCGGTCAAAGCTCCAAGAAATGGCTTCGGAAAATCATTAATACATATGAAAAAAAAGGCGGCCGATAACGGTCGCCTTCTGTGGTTTAATGTCAATATTCGCTTTACAGCTCCATCCGGAAGAAGGACCAATACGTAAAGCCGGTAAAAGAGATGAGCATGTACCCCCAAAACATAAGTATGTAGGTACGCTCGGAAAGATTCATGTAGCCCAATAATACGAATAATGCGGTTTGGAAAAAGAAAATCAAAGCCATCGGTACCATGTCGCCGGCCAAAGCCATTAGTCCGATTGCGAGTGTCCAAAAGCCAAGAACGCGATACATGCGTGCCATCCTGACATCCTCCTCTCTAATGCAACGTTCATTATCACTCACTTCATTATACAGTTCAACATTCCGGGTGTAAACGGTAAACGGTGACGAATTCGTAAACTTTTGTGACGAGCTATTACGCGAATAGTTTATCCTTTTCTTTCGAAAAACATGTATGGACGTCAAAAAAAATGGAAATAGCTTTAGTATCAAATAGATTCTATGAACTCTAGTATGGGCATAGAGATAAATTAACGGGGAGACCGCATAGATGGGTCACGATGTTATTATGGTTTGAATCCACTCTTGCAATATCTTTTTATTATTGGTTGGGAGGTATTTAGATGTCGGCAGTTAGACAAGATGCTTGGAGCGAAGAAGACGATCTGATTCTTGCGGAGGTGACGTTAAGGCATATTCGTGACGGCAGCACCCAGTTAACCGCCTTCGAAGAAGTAGGCGAAAAAATCGGCCGGACCGCCGCAGCCTGCGGATTCCGCTGGAATAGCTGTGTTCGGAAAAAATATGAAGCAGCCATTCAAATAGCAAAGGCCCAACGGCAGAAGCGTCATCAAATGAAAAAACAGACGGGAATGCCGGTTTCCAGCGTTTCCTCGGTGGCGGTATTGGAGGGGGAAGCAGGGCTGAAGGGTGATCTTCTGAGTGAAGAGACCCTATCTATCGATGCCGTGATCCGCTTTTTGAAGCAGTGGAAGACATCCTATCAGGAGATGTCCCGCCAGACCAAATCTATGGAAAGAGAGCTTCAAGAGCTTCAGGAGGAGTTCGAGCTGTTAAAGCAGGAGAACGAGAAGCTAAGCAAGCAGGTCAATGAGGTGCAGAGCGATTATCAGGTTGTCAATGACGACTACCGGGCATTGATTCAAATCATGGACCGGGCTCGCAAGATGGCGTTTTTGGTGGAAGAGGATGACGACAAAAAATCGAGATTCAAAATGGATGCCAATGGCAATCTCGAAAGAATTGAATAGCCACGGCTATTCCGGCAGATCCGGCGTTCCTATTATTGGGAGCGGCGGATCTTTTTTTAGAAACGAATGTAAGCGGAATTGACCATTCGCCTCGTTTTTTTCGAAAGCTTTCAAATGGTTTTTGTCGGTTCAGACCGTTTCTCATACAAAGTTCTTACTTAGTTAATGTAATGCAAAACAAGATTCCTATAGCATAAAAAGCATTTCTAATACCGGGCTATTCATCTTCAATTCCGGAGGCTTCCCGTCAACTACCCGGGAATACGCTTCGAAGGCATACGCCCCTTTTGTGAATGGATTTTACAGGGCTCCGTCAGGAGCTTTTTTGATTTTGTCGGGTGTGTATTTTTAAAAAGAAAAGGTTGCGATAAAGCGTGAATAAGAAGTACGATGAAGCTGTAAGATTATTTGCTTATATAAAAGTGGGCCGTTATAAAAAGAGATTACTTTCGATAGAAATCGGAGATAACAACGATTGAAAGCCCGGCATTGTTTCGCAGTACGTGAAGCGGCTGCCAATTATAAATAAGATTGTACAGAAACCGAAAGTGGATGATTTCTATGTATATTCGAGTTGTCGGAGGCGGCTCGGTCGGGCTGCTGCTGGCCGGCAAGCTGGCAGGTGCGGATAGTATAGGGGTTCGTGTGGAGATCGTTTGCCGGACCGCTGTCCAGGCTGCCGAGATCGCACGCTCAGGGCTATCCGTTATTTCGCTGGAAGGAGAACGGCGGATAGTGAAGCCGGAGGTGTCTTCTTTCGAAGAAGAAGCATTTGCGGAGAAATCGAAGCCCGATTGGATTCTTCTGGCCCTCAAGCAGAAGGATTTGGACGAACGCGTATTGAAGTGGCTTTCCCGTCAGGTCGGAACTCATACAGGTGTAGTTGGTTTTCAGAACGGAATAGGGCACGAGGAATTGCTGCCGTCAGCACTTCCTTCGACCGCTATATATTTGGCCGTTACCACCGAGGGCGCCCGCAGAAGATCTTCTGTAGAGGTGGAGCATACGGGAATGGGAGTGACGCGCATCGGCAGAGCATTACGGCGGGGTTCTGCTGCAATGTCGCCCGTACACCGTCCATATGAAGAAAAGCTGGTTCAGATCATGCACCAGGCCGGTTTCGATGCCCGATGGACGGATCATATTGAAAGGTATAGCTGGAATAAGCTGGTCATTAATTCGATTGTCAATCCGTTAACCGCTTTGCTTGGTATACGGAACGGCGCTTTGATTCATAATGCGGAGCTTGTAAAGCTCGCCCAAATTTTGCTGGCGGAAGCCGGAACGGTGGCTGAAAGCAGAGGCATTCAGTTGGATGAAGATTTATGGGAACAGATCATGAACGTATGTGAACGGACCGCTGCCAATCATTCCTCCATGCTGCAGGATGTGTCTGCCGGGCGAAGGACGGAGATTGACTGGATTAACGGAAGCCTGGTCAGGATAGCCCGTGAAGAAGGAATAGACGCACCGACCCATCGGGCTTTATATCATTTAATTAAGGGGATGGAGGCAGAGGAGTGATTTTGACTAAAATAACCGGGATGTGTACAATCAAATTGAACCTGATCACTATCACTTATACATACCTTAATGACAAGGGGGCCGTTCGATGAAGCTGGAACCTTATGAACGGAAAGCCGGCCAGTCATTGGCCGAGGATTATGAGCATCACTTCGAACGGGTGCGTGATATATACGAGTATAACGTATGGGATGAAACAAGCTGGGAAAGAAGGGCCGCTTGGCTCGATCAACCGCGTTTGTCCGCCAACCGGACGGAACTGGTACACAATCTTATCCGTTATAACGACAAGCTCGGGAACGAACCGCAGAGCTTCGAATCGTTAGAGCTGCTCCGCCGTCCGGAAACGCTCGTTATTGTCGGTGGACAGCAGGCGGGCTTGTTCACCGGACCGCTGCTGGTCATTTATAAGGCGGCCACTATTATTCAGGCGGCAAGGCACGCAGCGGAGAGGCTGAATCGTCCAGTTGTCCCGGTATTCTGGATCGCCGGCGAAGATCATGATTTTGATGAAGTCAACCATACTTATGTCCTGACACAGCAGATGCAGGTACAGAAGCTGAAGCTGGACAATCCTTCGGGAGGCCGGACTTCGGTCAGCAGGCTTGTAATCGACAATTGGGAGGATGCGTTGACTCAATTGGATCACAGTCTGATAGATACCGAGTTTAAAGCCCCTCTTCTGGAGAAGCTGATGGAGCTCGCGGGTAAATCGTCTACGCTCAGCGAATTTTTCGGACGAATCATGGCATGGCTGTTCGGCAAGCATGGGCTTGTGCTGCTGGACTCCGATGATCCGGGGATCCGCAAGCTCGAGGGTCCGATGTTTGCCCGCCTGCTGGAGAAGCATGCCGAAGTGAACAAAGCGGCGCTTAGCGGTTCGGAGCAGGTGAAGAACCTCGGGTATATTCCTCAGGCGGAAGCCCATCCGGATAGCGCTCATCTATTTGTGTTCGAGGAGAACGGAGAGAGAGTTCTGCTGTATCGCGGCGGAGACGGTCTCACGGACCGGAAGCAAGAAAGGCGTTACGATCTGGCGCAGCTTGTGGAGCTGGCTTCGCAGAGCCCGGAGCGGTTCAGCAATAATGTAATGACCCGCCCTCTCATGCAGGATTACCTGCTTCCGGTTCTGGGGGCCGTGCTGGGGCCGGGGGAAATTGCCTATTGGGGAATGACCCGCCCCATCTTTGATACAATGGGGATGCAGATGCCGATTCTCCTGCCCCGCAGGGAGCATACCCTGTTAGAGGGGACTATTCAGAAGCATATGGACAAATTCGGACTGACTCTCGATGATGTTCAGCATCGGTTTGAAGAGAAGAAGCAGGAATGGTTGAGGGAGAAAGACGAGCTAAGGCTGGAGGAGCGCTTTGCGGAAGTGAAGGAACAGTTCTCCAAGCTTTATCGGCCGCTGCTCGAAACGGTCGGCTCTATCAATCCCGGAATGGCCAAACTGGGCCAAGCCAATGAGCAGAAAATACTGGAGCAAATCGAGTTTCTTGAGACCCGTTCCACGGAAGCGAGTCTGGCCCAGCATGAAGCCGCTATAAGACAACTGGAGCGAATCCGTCTGACCTTGTTTCCGCTTGGCCGGAGCCAGGAAAGAGTGTATAATATTTTTTCCTATTTGAACAAGTATGGCACGGATTGGCTGGACGAGCTGGTTCGCCAGCCGCTATCGCTAAGGCCGGTTCACTCGATTATTTATTTCTAGACGCCATACGGCTGGAACTGAGCAAGGCCGACTTTTGTCGGAGCATATATATGTTAGGAGGATGTTCATGAATACGAAAGAAAGAAGCATTATCGCCGATCCGTCCTTGGCGCCGGAAGGACATCTAAAGATTGATTGGGTTGACGCACATATGCCGGTATTGAACCGGATCAAAGCGCAGTTCGAGAAGGAGAAGCCTTTTCAAGGACTGAAGGTAGCCATTTCTTTGCATCTGGAAGCCAAAACGGCCTACCTGGCGAAAGTCGTTCAGGCAGGAGGGGCGGAGGTAGCCATTACCGGAAGCAACCCGCTGTCCACCCAGGATGATGTTTGCGCCGCATTGGTGGAAGACGGAATTACCGTCTTTGCCAAATATAATCCCGATCCGAAAGAGTATAAAGAGCTGATGATCAAAACATTGGAGACGGAGCCGGATTTACTGATCGACGACGGCGGCGATCTGGTTTCGATCCTCCATTCCGAACGCAGGGATTTGTTGAAGAACATCCGCGGCGGCGCGGAGGAAACGACGACCGGTATTCTTCGTTTGAAGGCCATGGAGAAAGAAGGCCAGCTTCAGTTCCCGATGGTGGCCGTCAATGATGCATTCTGCAAATATTTGTTTGATAACCGTTATGGGACAGGTCAATCCGTATGGGACGGCATCAACCGCACGACCAACCTTGTAGTCGCGGGCAAAACCGTTGTAGTGGTCGGTTACGGATGGTGCGGCAAGGGAGTGGCCAAGCGTGCTCAGGGACTCGGAGCCAATGTAATTGTTACCGAAATCGATGCAATTAAAGCGGTGGAAGCGTACATGGACGGCTTCCAGGTAATGCCCATGCTGGAGGCGGCCAAGGTAGGCGACTTCTTCGTCACCGTTACCGGTAACCGCGATGTCATTCGCGGCGAGCATTACAAGGTTATGAAGGACGGAGCCATTCTGTCCAACGCGGGACATTTCGACGTCGAAGTGAATAAACCGGAATTGGAGGCACTGGCTGTTTCCAAAAGGACCGTTCGACGCAACATTGAAGAGTATAAGCTGGCCGACGGGCGCAAGTTCTATATTCTGGCGGAAGGCCGGCTGGTGAACCTGGCGGCAGGCGACGGCCACCCCGCTGAAATTATGGATATGACCTTCGCTCTGCAGGCTATGTCTCTGAAATATGTGAATGAAAAGTATAAAGAAATCGGCAATAAGGTAGTAAATGTTCCTTATGAACTGGATGAGCAAGTTGCCCGGTTCAAACTGGAATCGCTCGGAATCTCGATTGATCGACTATCTCAGGAGCAGATCGATTACTTGGACAGCTGGGCGGCCCACGAATAATCGAAACCGGCCCCGGGACGGCAGTCAAGCTTAAGGTTTGGGACGAAAGAAGCCGGGTCTTAAGCCGAGTGTCTTATTGGAAATAATAAGAATAGCATTTTTGGACCGTACTTAATCGTGCGGTCCTTTTTATTTTTTCGAATTGCCTAATTATGGAGTGAATGGAATTTGTTTAAATCAAAGGGACATTTCACCTCAAAAAGTTTTGGATAACTTGCTTGGATTAGCAGGATTTTTTGCTATAATAGAGAATATTCCTTTTTAAGTGGGGGAAAGTGGGGCAAAGTGGTGGGAAAGGGGGAGCCAGCTCATGTTTATGGGGGAATACCAGCACAGCATAGATGAGAAGGGGCGAATGATTATTCCCGCCAAATTTCGTGAAGCCCTCGGCTCTACATTCGTTGTTACCCGCGGATTGGACAATTGTTTGTTCGTCTACCCCATGCAGGAATGGGCAGTGTTGGAGAGTAAGCTCAAATCGCTGCCTCTGATGAAATCCGATGCCCGGGCGTTTACCCGTTTTTTCTTCTCTGGAGCGACCGAATGCGAGCTTGACAAACAGGGAAGGGTAAACTTGCCGAACATATTGGTCGAATACGCCAAACTCAAGAAGGACTGCGTCGTGTTGGGCGTATCGAACCGCGTGGAGATTTGGAGCAAGGACCTTTGGGAAAACTACTTCCAGCAGTCGGAAGAATCATTTAATGAAATCGCCGAGAAGCTGGTCGACTTTAATTTTGATCTGTAGCCACGTCGAGCCGGTCGGCACGCCCTTTGGATTCGTGCATCCTAATTTCAGACCCGGGAGGATCATAAGGTGTTTCATCATATCACTGTACTGTTGGAAGAAGCTGTGGAAGGATTACATATTAAACCGGACGGGATCTACGTCGATTGCACTCTGGGAGGAGCGGGGCACAGCGAGCTGATCGCATCCCGACTCGGACCTCAAGGGCGGTTGATTGCTTTCGATCAGGATGATCAGGCCATCCTCCATGCAAGGAAGAGGCTGGAGCGTTATGAAGATAAGCTGACGATCGTCAAGAGCAACTTCCGCCATTTAAGGGAGGTCCTTAGCGGACTCGCCGTTCCGATGAACGGGGATAACCCTCAAGTCGATGGAATACTATTCGATTTGGGCGTTTCCTCCCCACAATTGGACGAAGCAGACCGCGGCTTCAGCTACAACCAGGATGCGGAGCTGGATATGCGTATGGATAAATCGTCCGAGCTTACCGCCAAAGACATAGTTAACGGCTGGAGTGAATCCGAGATCGCCCGCATTTTGTTTGAATATGGCGAAGAGAAATTTTCGAGAAGAATTGCCGCACGAATCGTGCAGGCCCGGGAGAAGGAGCCGATCCGTACTACTTCCCAATTGGCGGAGCTGATTAAGGAGGGCATTCCCGCTGCAGCCCGAAGAACCGGACCGCACCCGGCCAAACGCAGCTTTCAAGCATTGCGGATAGCGGTTAATGATGAGCTGGGCGCATTCCGGGATGCTTTGGAGCAGGCTGTGGACTGTCTTGCTCCGGGAGGAAGAATTTCCGTTATCACCTTCCATTCGTTGGAAGATCGCATTTGCAAGCAATGGTTTGCTCAACTGACGAACCGCTGCACCTGCCCGCCGGATCTGCCGGTCTGTGTGTGTCACAGAGAGCCTGTGGTGCGCCTTGTTCACCGCAAGCCTGTACTGCCGTCTGAAGAAGAACTAGCGAATAATCCCAGGGCACGATCCGCCAAGCTGAGGGTGGCGGAGAAGATATAAACCGCAGAGAAGGAGGAGGAGAGATTGGCGTCCTATATGCA
This sequence comes from Paenibacillus residui, assembly GCF_042677205.1. Classification (NCBI taxonomy): domain Bacteria; kingdom Bacillati; phylum Bacillota; class Bacilli; order Caryophanales; family Paenibacillaceae; genus Paenibacillus; species Paenibacillus residui. Next base: position 21,236 of record NZ_JBHTIU010000037.1, on the reverse strand, counting down.
CGGCAGCTCGGCATTGAAGCAGGAGCGAGAAAATCAGGTTAGGGTTAAACCTAACCGCAAAGCGGTATACCGCGCCAAAACGATTCCAATCAAGGAAAAGTTGTTCTATTTGTTCATCATTTCGTTATTGGTAACTGTGGCGGGAATCGTACTTTGGCGCTATGCGCTGATTTATCAGCTCAACAGCGAAATTCATAAAGTAGAAACTCAAATCAGGGAGCTTGAAATCTCCAACAACAGCCTTAAACAGCAGATTGATAAAATGAACGATTTAACCCGGATTAAGCTGGAAGCGGAAAAGAACGGCTTGACTTCCCCTAAGCCGGAGCAAATTGTGCGCGTCCCCTTGACGGTTGCTCCGTCGGGTAATGACGCCGGATCACAAACTAACCCGTAAGCAGAGGACCGCTATGACAAAAAAAGTAAAAGTCAGATCTTTGCTCATCGGGTTGGTTTTTTCACTGCTGTTTATCGGTTTGATTGGCAGAGTCTACTGGATACAGGTGGTCGAAGCTTCATGGCTGCAAAGCGAGGCGGAAATCCGTTGGAAGGAAAGCGAGGTTCTTCGGGCCAAGCGGGGGATGATTATAGACCGCAACGGAAAGGCTCTGGCCGAAGATTCCGCCGCTTACAACGTGACGGTTAATCCCCAGATAATAAACGAACGGGGAATCGCCAGGGAAGTGGCCGCAGGCCTTGCCAAAATATTGAACGTTTCGGAGAAAGAAGGGAGTCTTGCCAAGCTGGAAGAGAAAATTTACGGCTTGGTCACCAAGAAAAACAAAGACGGAACCGCCTTCCTGCGGGAAGTCGAAATACGCAATGAGGGCTACAAAGTAGATGCCGATAAGAAGGATGAGCTGGAGGCCTTTATTGATGAATTGAAAAGAATTACCGACAAAAACAGTGTCGGAATTTACTTGAGAGAAACGCAGAAGCGTTATTATCCGAACAACCGGCTGGCCTCGCATATTCTCGGTTACATCGATTTGGAAGGAGAGGCCAAGAGCGGTCTCGAAATAATGTTCAACGAGCAGTTGATGGGTACCGATGGCGATATAACCCGCAAGCGGGATCGGACTGGTGTCGAGCTGCCGGACGGGAAAGTTTCCTATACGCCGCCGGTTAATGGCATGAATCTCCGTCTAACGATTGATCAGAATATTCAGTTCTACACGGAGAGCGCCATGCGCAAAGCGTATGACAAATGGAAGCCGAAAAATATGACGGCCATTGCGGTAGATCCGGCAACGATGGAAATCTTGGCCATGGCAAGCTTGCCGGATTTCAATCCGAATCGGTACTGGGAGATCGACAGCCAGAAGGATTTGATCAACCACGCCGTCTCGTCCCAGTTCGAACCGGGATCGACCTTTAAGCTGGTTACGCTGGCCGGTGCTATCGAGGAAGGGTTGTTCAAGCCGAATGACTGGTTTCAATCGGGTCAGCTGGCCGTTCCGGGTTATCCGGTGCATGACCACAATCGCGTAGGCTGGGGGCCTATCACTTATCTGGACGGACTCTTGCGGTCGAGTAACGTTGCTTTCGCCAAGCTGGGGTACGAGAAGATGGGTAAGGATAAGCTTCAGGAATATATCGATCGGTTCGGCTTCGGGCAGAAGACCGGAATTGAACTTCCGAACGAAGCTTCCGGCGGAATTCACATGCAATATCCTTCCGACGTAGCCCGCGCCACCTTCGGCCAGGGGCAGGTAACCGCCACCGCTTTGCAGCAGACGGCGGCTTATGCGGCCGTTGCCAATGGCGGAATACTATTGAAGCCATATCTGGTAAAGGAAATTATTGATCCGGTAACCGGGGAGGTCGTACAATCCTTCGGGCCGCAGCAGATTGGCCGCGTCGTCAGCGAAGAAACCGCCAGGCTGACCGGATTTTATCTGGAACAGACGATATCGAATCAGGAGAAAGGCTCGGGCCGCCATGCTTATATTGAAGGCTATAAGGTGGCCGGGAAGACGGGGACCGCGAACATCGTTCCTGAGGGAGAGAAGCAATATTCGAATGATACTTGGCTCGTTTCTTTCGTCGGATATGCACCCTTGGACAATCCCCGCATTTTGATTACGGTTCTGGTCAATCAGCCTAACCTGAAAGGGGACTACCGTCTGGGCGGAGAGGTGGCCACTTCGGTCTTCAAAGAGATTGCCGTCCAGACACTCAATTATTTAAATGTCCCGGCAGATACTTCGTTGGAGTCCAGTTCCGCCGGAACGTCCTCGCTGGTCGTTCCTAACGTCACCGGCCAGACGCTGGCCGATGCGAAAACCATTCTCGGCCAATCCGGCCTGACCGCGGAAGTCATTGGAGAAGGCGAAACAGTCGTTAAGCAGTACCCGGAGCCCCGACGCGAAGTTTCCCGTTCCCAAGTTGTCTATCTGGCTTCCAAAAGTATTGGGGAACTGCAGGTACCCGATCTGACAGGAAAATCGATGCGGGAAGCGATGGAGATCTGTACATTTCTCGAAGCCGATTGCCAATTCAAAGGTTCGGGCTACGTAACGGCTCAATCCGCTGCGGAGAGCGGGGGAGCCAAATCGGTTGTTCTGGAATTAAAGCCGCTCAATCCGAATGCGGATGTCCAGGAGGAAACGGAGGAGCAGGAGAAGGAGGGAGAAGAATCAGGGAATGAAGCTTCTTCGCCTTCAGCGGACGATTCCGGTGTCTCATCCGGTCAATCTCGGGAAGATACCGGTCAGGATAAGGCCGGGGATAAACCGGATGACAAATCCGATCGTAAATCCGATGACAAAACGGACAAGTCCGATAATTCATCGGATGAACCGGTTCCTTCGAAGAATGCCGATCCATCGAAAAATTCCTAGATAAAAACAGATGAGATCTGCCCGAAGTCTCGAGACAAGTTGTTCTAACCCCTGGTTGTCCCGAATAGTCTGGATTATGAACGATCTTGACGGGACAAAGGGGGTTATTTCGTCCATGCGAGTTTCCAGTGTAACCGTCAGGCGGAGGCTGTGGATAGCCATGCTTGCCGGAATATTGATTTTTTTAGCATTAGTGATACGATTGGCATATGTTCAGCTGTGGAAAGGTTCGGAATTGGCCGAAATGGCAGAGGATTCATGGAGAAGGAACATTCCCTTTGCCGCGAAACGGGGAGAAATTTGGGACCGCAACGGGGTGCGGTTAACCTATAACGTCAGTTCCCCTTCGGTCATGGCCATCCCCGCGCAGATTAAGGATCCCAAAATGACCGCATCCCGGTTGGCGGCAGCGCTGCAGGGCTCGGAGGAGAAAATTTACGAGCAAATTACGAAAAGGCAGTCCATCCAGAAAATTCAGCCTGCCGGACGGAAGATTACGGAGGAGAAAGCTCAGGAAATTCGCGCCATGAATCTCCCGGGTATTGTTGTTGCCGAGGATAACAAGCGGTATTATCCGTTCGGATCCCTCGCCGCCCATATTCTCGGAGTTACGGGAATAGACAATCAGGGGCTAACGGGATTGGAAGCGAGGTACGATAAACTGCTGACCGGCCAGGCCGGGAATATTTCCTATCTGTCCGACGCTGCAGGACGCGAAATGCCGAACACTTCGGATGAATTTGTGAATCCCAGAGATGGACTCAATCTGCAGTTAACGATCGACCATTACCTGCAATCGGTCTTGGAGCGGGAATTGGATCAAGCGATGCTGCAATTGCAGGCGGATCATATTATCGGGCTGATGATGGACCCGAATACCGGAGAAATCCTGGCTATGTCCGGACGGCCTACTTATGAGCCCGACCGGTTTCGCGAATACCCGTCCGAGGTGTATAATCGGAATCTGCCCATCTGGATGACTTATGAACCGGGATCGACCTTTAAAATCATTACGCTCGCCGCCGCTTTGGAGGAAGGAAAGGTCGATCTTCATAACGAGCATTTTTTCGATCCGGGCCATATTGAAGTATCCGGCTCCCGGTTGCGATGCTGGAAACGGGGAGGACATGGAAGCGAAACCTTCCTTGAGGTGGTGGAAAATTCATGCAACCCCGGATTCGTTGTCATGGGCCAGCGGCTCGGCAAAGATTTGCTGTTTGATTATATTAAACGGTTCGGCTTCGGACAGAAGACCGGAATTGATTTGAGCGGGGAAGAGAACGGGATATTATTTAAGCCCTCGCGAGTAGGGCCGGTAGAATTGGCCACGACATCATTCGGGCAAGGAGTTTCTGTTACCCCCATTCAGCAGGTGGCCGCCGTGTCGGCAGCTATTAACGGAGGCAAGCTGTATAAGCCCCATCTGGCTAAAGCGTGGTATAATCCGGAGACGGGCGAGGTCGTCGAAACCATACAGCCCGAGCTGGTAGGCAATGTAATCTCAGAAAATACGTCGAAATTGGTCAGGGAAGCTCTGGAAAGTGTAGTGGCCAAAGGGACCGGGCGCAATGCATTCGTAGAAGGCTATCGGGTCGGCGGGAAGACGGGAACCGCCCAGAAGGTGGTCAACGGCCGCTATTCTCCTAATGAACATATCGTGTCGTTCATTGGCTTCGCGCCCGCAGACGATCCGAAAGTGGTTGTCTATATTGCGGTAGACAACCCTCAGGGAATCCAGTTCGGAGGTTTGATCGCTGCGCCGATTGTCAAAAATATAATGAGCGATGCTCTGCGGTATATGCAAATAGAGCCTCGCAAAGACCAAATAGAGAAAGAATATCGTTATGGCGAACCCAAGATGGTTGAGGTTCCTAATATGATAGGAGCTACTGTACAAGAGATTTACGAAGATATCCGTTCCGACTTGAACATCGCCAAATCCGGCAGCGGGAATTATGTCATCAGTCAGGCTCCCAAACCGGGAACGAAGGTGGATCAAGGAGCGACGGTGAGGATCTTCTTGTCCGATCAGGATCCGGGGCCCCCGGCACAAAAGTGATCGTAATTTGCAGTTCGCTCCATATATATTTAATCAAGATGTTATTCGATCCGGTGCTGCCGGATCGATATAGACAGAGTCAGTCAAACCGAGGAGGATATCCGATGCAGCTTAAAGAACTTGCATCTCTCATCGTTGGCTCCCGCATAACCGGAGCAGAAGAAACGGAGATAACCGGCATCCAGACGGATTCGCGCAAGGTGAAGCCTGGGGATTTGTTTATTTGTCTGCCGGGGACCGCGCAGGACGGTCACGAGTATGCCGGGCAGGCAATAACCCAAGGGGCTGCGGCGCTGGTGGCGGAACGTCCGTTGGACATTGCCGCCCCGGTGCTGTATATCAAAGATTCAAGAACCGCGATGGCGATTATCTCCGACCATTTCTACGGTTATCCCAGCCATGAAATGAAGGTTATAGGAGTAACGGGCACGAACGGCAAGACAACGACTACCTTTATTATTGACAAAATTTTGTCCGATTATGGCCAGATTACCGGGTTGCTGGGGACCATCGGGATGAGAATCGGAGACAAAACCTACCCTACCCAAAATACGACCCCGGATGCGGCCGATCTGCAGGCTGCTTTCAGACGGATGCGGGATGTCGGAACCGGGTACTGCATTATGGAAGTTTCCAGTCACGCCTTGGCTATGGGCCGGGTGAAGGGCTGCCGCTTCCGCACTGCGCTGTTTACCAATCTGACGCAGGATCATTTGGATTATCATCAGACGATGGACCGTTATTTGGCGGCCAAAGGCTTGTTCTTCTCCAGACTGGGCAACGAGTACTCCCCTCATGAATCCGACAGGAAATATGCCGTGCTTAATGTTGATGATCCGGCATCCGCCGAGCTTGCCGCCATGACCTCCGCGCAGGTTGTCACCTATGGCATTCATCAGGAAGCGGATGTGCGAGCCAGCGGCATTCAGTTTACCTCTGCCGGCACTTCCTTTATGCTGTCCACTTTTTGCGGAGATGTTCCCGTCCACTTGAAACTTATAGGCAAATTTAACGTATATAACGCCTTGGGGGCGGTTGCCGCAACTTTGTTGGAAGGTGTACCGCTTCAACAAGTGAAGAATAGCTTAGAAGAGATGGAAATCGTGCAGGGGCGGATGGAGCCGGTGAACGAAGGACAGAATTTCCTCGTACTGGTTGATTATGCCCATTCCCCCGATGGACTGGAGAACGCATTAAAAACGATTAGCGAGTTTGTTGAGGGCCGGGTGATTACCGTTTTTGGCTGCGGTGGCGACAGAGACCGCGGTAAACGGCCGTTAATGGGGGAAATTGCCGCCCGATACAGCGACTTTGTCTTTATGACATCGGATAATCCGCGATCGGAAGATCCGGAGCGTATTCTGGACGATATTGAGCCGGGCTTGCTGAAAGCGGGTCTTGCGTCATCGGAATACAGCAAAATCGCTGACCGGAAGGAAGCCATCTATCAAGCAATTGAGATGGCTCGGCCCAATGATGTTGTTCTAATAGCCGGCAAAGGGCACGAAACCTATCAGATCATTAACGGGACCGTCCTTCATTTCGATGACAGGGAGGTCGCTCGTGAAGCGATAAGGGGATTGAATCGTGATTAATCGTTCTTTTTCTCAAATTGATCAAATGGTTAACGGAATTGGCCATATGAACGGTTCGGAGAATCTGCAAATCTGCGGAGTCTCCACCGACAGCCGTTCCATCCAGCCAGGCAATTTATTTGTTCCCATCGTAGGGGACAATTTCAATGGTCATGCATACGCGGAAGAAGCTTTTAACAAGGGAGCGGCGGCGGCGCTATGGCAGCAAGACCAAGGACAGCCCCCGGCAGGGCGCCCGGTAATAATGGTTGAAGATACGATCGCCGCCCTTCAGCGGCTGGCCAAGGCATACCGCGATCAGCTGTCCGTCCGCATTGTCGGGATTACGGGCAGCAACGGCAAAACGACGACGAAGGACATTACAGCTTCCATTCTGTCAACCACTTATCGTGTTCATAAGACCAAAGGAAACCTGAATAATCATATCGGGCTGCCATTGACTCTCCTGGAGCTGGCCGAGGATACTGAAATGGCCGTTATCGAGATGGGGATGAGCGGACGCGGAGAGATTGAGCTGCTGTCCAGGCTGGCGGAGCCGGAGGCTGTTATTATTACCAATATCGGCGATGCGCATTTGCTGCAGTTGGGAAGCCGGGAGGAAATTGCGAAGGCCAAGACCGAGATTTTAAGCGGTTTGAAGAAGGATGGTTTTTTTGTCTACAATGGCGATGAACCTTTGATTGAACGTACTTATCCGAATATGCCGCATCCGGATTCGATGCTTCGTTACCGGTTCGGGCTCTCCGAGAGCAATGACATTTACCCGACCGCTATTCTGCAGGATACCGATGGGATGCATTTTCATATTAATTGGCCGGACTCACCGGGCTATTACCTTCCGCTGCTGGGAGAACATAACGTCATTAATGCGCTGGCTGCAATTGCAGTTTCCAAATACATGGGAGTGCAAGATAAAGACATAGTTGAAGGTCTGAAGAAGGTAGAAATGTCCGGAATGCGGATCGAAATCGTTCGCTCGGCATCCGGCGCCTTGCTGCTGAATGATGCCTACAACGCCAATCCTGCAGCTATGAAGGCGGCTATTCGCCTGCTTCATTCTTTAAAGGGACACCAGAGGAAAATGATCGTACTTGGAGACATGCTGGAGCTGGGCCCGGAAGAGGAAGAATTTCACCGGGAGGTAGGCCGGCTGCTGGATCCCGAGGAGATTAACCGGGTATTCGCCTATGGTCCTTTATCTTATTATATTGCGGAAGAAGCCGGGCGGAAGCTTGGCCATGAACGGGTGCAGTGGTTTAATGACCGCCAGCAGCTGATCGAGGCGCTTACTTCCGCCATACTCCCCGGAGATGCCATCCTGTTCAAAGCATCCAGAGGTATGAAGCTGGAGGAAGTTGTGCAGGCCGTCCAACAATCATAACTTGCGCAAAAATTAATTTATAATCTTACTCAATAGATCTAACGGGACTGGATTCAGGAGGGTTTATCGTGATTGATTTTAAAGAAATAATGTTTCCTCTCGGCGCCGCCTTCGTGTTGGCTTTGTTGGCAGGCCCGCTGCTTATCCCGGTATTGCGGGCATTGAAGTTCGGCCAGCAAATCCGCAAGGAAGGCCCGCAGGCTCATCAGAAAAAAGCAGGAACTCCCACGATGGGGGGAACTATCATTCTGCTGGCTCTTGCGATTGCGGCGCTTCGTTTTGCCGATAAAACCCCCGAGCTTGTCATATTATTGGTTGCTGCACTAGGCTTTGGACTGGTAGGCTTCCTGGATGACTATATTAAGATCGTATTCAAACGTTCGCTAGGGCTGACGGCCAAGCAGAAATTAGCCGGGCAGCTGATTGTTTCGGGGATCGTCTGCTTTCTGTTATACCGGATCGATCATCCGACTGAGGTACAAATTCCTTTCTTCGATACGGCTATTCCGCTTGGCTGGTTCTATTACATTTTCGTTATCCTTCTGATGATGGGCATGTCCAACGCCGTCAACTTCACGGATGGATTGGACGGCTTGCTTGCGGGAACGAGCGCGATTGCTTTCGGGGCCTTTGTCATTATAGCCATGAAGCTGCATAGTCCGGATATCGCAGTGTTCAATGCGGCGATGGTCGGCGCGGTGCTTGGCTTCCTGGTCTACAATGCGCATCCTGCGAAAGTGTTCATGGGCGACACCGGATCTCTCGGGATCGGAGGAGGGTTGGTCGCCGCGGCCGTGTTAACCCATACCGAACTGCTGCTGCTCATTATCGGAGGGGTGTTCGTGATCGAAATATTGTCGGTCATCATTCAAGTGATTTCGTTCAAAACGACCGGTAAACGGGTTTTCAAGATGAGCCCGATCCATCATCATTTTGAATTGGTCGGCTGGTCCGAGTGGAGGGTCGTCACGACATTCTGGGTGGTCGGATTTCTGCTTGCCGCGTTCGGACTTTATCTAAATGAGGTGTTCTAGCATATGAAGCATCCAAGAGAGTATAAGAATCAAGAAGTGATTGTGCTGGGCCTGGCCAAGAGCGGAATGGCTGCAGCCGTTCGATTTCATGAGCTTGGAGCCAAGGTAACGGTTAATGACCGTAAAGATCGTAATCAATGCCCGGAGGCCGACCCGTTGGAGGCGCTGGGTATTTCTGTTGTTTGCGGAGGCCATCCGGATTCCTTGATTCATGAAGGTGTAGCTCTAGTTGTCAAGAACCCGGGCATTCCTTATGGGGCGGAGCCGGTTAGGAAAGCTCTGGAGCTTGGAATAGAAGTAGTGACTGAAGTTGAGGTCGCTTATCAGTTAAGTGAAGCCCCGATCATCGGCATTACCGGTTCCAACGGGAAGACAACTACGACGACATGGGTCGGAGAAATGCTGGCTAAGGCAGGCAAGTCTCCGATCGTTGCCGGTAATATTGGACGGGCCTTGTGTGATGCCGCTAATGATGCTACTAAAGATCATTGGCTTGTGGCGGAACTGAGCAGCTTTCAATTGAAGGGCACCGATCAGTTCCGTCCGCGCATAGCTTGCTTGCTGAATGTTTATGAGACGCATCTGGATTACCACGGCACCATGTCGGATTATACGGCCTCTAAAGCGAAGCTCTTTGCGAATCAATATAAAGAGGATATTGCCGTATTGAATTGGGACGATACCGAATGCCGCCTCCTCAGCACTAAAGTGCAGGCAAGGGTATTCCCCTTCTCCATGAAAGAAGAATTGAAGGAAGGGGTATACCTGCGCAGACACGCGGAAACCGGAAGGCTGGAGAGGGATATAGTTTACCGGGATTCAGAAGGAACGGTTCATCCCATAATCCGGGCGGAGGAGATTGGTATCCCCGGAGATTTTAACGTAGGGAACGGTTTGGCCGCAGCGGCTATTGCTATCGCCGCGGGCGTGCCCTTGCTTTATATTGCCGAGTCGCTGCGTGAATTTCGCGGCGTAGAGCACCGTCTGGAATATGTTAGGACCTGCCGGGACATTGCCTACTACAATAATTCCAAGGCGACCAATCCGGCGGCTACGATCAAGGCGCTCGAAGTATTTGATCAACCTATCGTGCTGATTGCCGGGGGGATGGACAGACAGGGGACCGATAAGGAGATGGATTATCGGGAATTGGAGCCTTATCTGCGGGATAAAGTAAAGGCGGCTGTTTTTCTCGGGGAAACCCGTGACAAATTAGCCAACGTGGCCCGATCGGCAGGAATGACCCGGGTTCGTTTGGTTGATAATGGGAGTAGCCCGTCCGAAACGTTGGCGCAGGCGGTCAAGTATGCGGAAGAGCTGGCGGAACCCGGGGATGTGGTCCTTTTATCACCGGCATGCGCAAGTTGGGACATGTTTCCCTCATTCGAAGAACGGGGACGAATGTTTAAAGAGTCCGTGCATAACCTTTAACAAGGGATAACCAAGCCTTGGCTGTCCCCACATTGATGGTGAGAGGTGTGAGGACATGGGAAAAGCACGGTCCGCCCCCGATGCGCTGATGATGCTTGCGACTTTGCTGCTGCTGGCCATTGGAGTGGTGATGGTCTACAGTGCGAGCTCGGTACTATCATTTCATGATTTCGGCGACTCTTATTACTATGTAAAGAGGCAGCTTTTGTTTGCAGTGCTGGGCATCCTGGCGATGTTCGCCATGATGAACATCGACTATTGGGTATGGAAAAAATATGCGAAAATCGGCTTGATTGTTTGTTTTGTGCTCCTGCTTGTCGTGCTAATACCGGGACTAGGAGTGGTGCGCGGAGGAGCGAGAAGCTGGCTTGGAATCGGCTCTTTCGGTATTCAGCCCTCCGAGTTTATGAAAATAGGGATGATTCTCTTTTTGGCAAAGCTTCTGTCGGAGGAACAGAACAAGATTACACAATTTACTAAAGGATTAATACCTCCCTTGCTAATTATGGGAACGGCTTTCGGGTTGATTATGCTGCAGCCGGATCTGGGTACGGGCGCGGTGCTGGTAGGAGCCTCCCTGTTGATTATTTATACGGCGGGTGCCCGCATAGCTCATCTATCTTTGCTGGCACTGATCGGGGTGGCCGGTTTGGTAGGGCTGATACTCGCTGCCCCATACCGGTTGCAGAGGATTACTGCATTCCTGGATCCCTGGCAGGATCCGCTGGGAGCCGGCTATCAATCTATCCAATCGATGTACGCCATTGGGCCGGGCAGACTTAGCGGCCTCGGCTTTGGCAACAGCTTGCAGAAGTATAATTATTTGCCGGAGCCGCAGACGGACTTTATTTTCTCTATCATCGGCGAGGAGCTGGGATTCATAGGCGGAGCGACAGTGCTTATTCTGTTCGCAATCCTGGTCTGGAGAGGGCTGAGAACGGCCATAGCGGCTCCGGATACTTTCGGAAGTTTGTTGGCGGTCGGAGTAGCCGGTATGGTAGCCGTACAGGTCATTATCAATATCGGCGTAGTCATCGGCATGATGCCGGTTACCGGCATCACTCTTCCATTGATCAGCTATGGGGGCTCTTCGTTGACGTTGATGCTTACATCCATTGGAATCTTGTTGAATATCTCGCGATATTCCCGATAAATTCACGGCAGGAGTCAGGTGAGCTTGAAGGGCCGTGGCACTGCAACAGTCGGGCCCTTAGAAGGCTAACCCGGTTTACCCGCTTGAATAGAAGCTTGGGAAAGCAGATGGAGGTCTAGTTTTTATCGTAAAGCAGCGATAATCTTTATCGTATCGATATTTTCACGATTTCCATAGGCCTGGTGACAGAGTGGCAAAGAGGTGGAACGGGAAGCGGAGGCACTCTATTCCGGGAGGTTTGGGCCAATATTAAATGCTTCCATAGTGGCTGCTCTTTATCGATGCCCGCCTCTCCCGGCACGCGTTCCCGGAGCTGCATGGCGGATGATCAGTTCCCATGCCGGCCTCGGCCCGCTTGGCGGAATGCGCTGAGTTAGTTCACCAGGTCCAGTCCCGGCATACGGAAGGCGGTCATCTCTTCTAAACGATGACGGGCTTTTCGTGTATAGAGTTGGAAATGGTGTGAATAACGATAGATGGTTTTCATATGGATGACTTTTTTGCTTGGAATTGTTAGGGACAAGCCTGTCAGGACGGTATTTGCACGTTTGGGTTCGCATAAGCGAAGCTTTCGATACTATACGGATGTTTTTGATACAACCGAAATTGGCAACATTGAAACTTTCACAGGGCAGAAAAGCAATGATTGGGCTGTTGTCACACTCTCTGCAAATTTACATAAGATACACTATAACCGTGACAAACACCCGGACCAGTCGGCAGCTAAGAGAGGCCCATATTCGCTCGACCGACTGGTTTTTTGCCCACGATCTTGTTAAGGAGGGTATATCCCAGTGCTACAGGTTATAACTGATTTACGGGCTGCCGGCGTCAACGATATTCAATGTGATGAGCCAATGGCGCCTCACACTTATTGGAAAATCGGCGGACCTGCCGATGTGTTCGTCCAACCCAAGAATAAGGAACAGCTGATGGAGACGATCCGGATAATCCAACAACATCGTGTGCCCTGGTTTGTACTGGGCAGAGGCTCTAATCTTCTTGTCACCGACAAGGGGATACGCGGGGTCGTCATCAAGCTGGGGGAAGCTTTGGATTATGCCCGCTTTGAAGGAACTACGGTATATGCGGGGGGAGCGTATTCTCTCATCAAGCTGTCTGCCATAGCGTCAAAGAACGGGTTGGCCGGACTCGAATTCGCTGGAGGCATACCGGGTAGCATCGGGGGAGCTGTCTACATGAATGCAGGGGCACACGGGTCGGAGATGTCGCGCATTCTCAAGCAAGCTGAAGTCCTGTTCGATAACGGAGAATTGGTAACCATGCGAAATGAAGAGCTTTGTTACTCATACCGCACGTCTATTCTGCAGACTAAGCGGGGCATAGTGACGGAAGCGGTGCTGGAGCTGAAACAAGGAGACCGTAAGGAGCTGGCGGACGCGTTTGCGGCGCATAAAGAAAGACGGCTCCGGACGCAGCCCTTGCAATTGGCTTGCGCAGGAAGCGTATTTCGCAATCCCGCAAATCAGTATGCGGCCAAATTAATTGAAGAAGCAGGCCTTAAAGGAATGCGCGTGGGAGGAGCGGAAATATCGACGCTTCATGCCAATTTTATCGTTAATACCGGGCAGGCGACAGCTCAAGACGTGCTCACCCTCATTGATAAGATTAGAGCCATAATCGTGGAAAAATACAATGTGGAGCTGGTTCCTGAAGTTATGGTGGTGGGTGAACGGTAATTCGGAGGTGAAACATTGGAAAAGTTGGTGATCGAAGGCGGGAAACCTCTCTCGGGAACCATACGGATTCACGGCGCGAAAAACGCAGCATTGCCCGTTCTTGCCGCAAGCATCATGGCAGAAGGAACACATACCATTGAGAACGTACCTGATCTGCTGGATATCCACGTTATGCTGGACATTTTACGCGCCCTGGGCTGTAGGGCGGAGCTTAGGGGCGACACCGTGACCGTGGATACGTCGTCGGCCAATTCTTCTCATATCCCGGAAGAATTAATGAAACAAATGAGATCGTCTGTTTTTCTTATGGGCCCGCTGTTGGCGAGGTTCGGTAAAGTACAGATTTATCAGCCGGGAGGCTGCGCCATCGGTGAACGGAAAATCAATCTCCATCTGCAAGGGCTTCAGGCACTTGGGGCCGTAGTGGAAGAGTCGGGCCATACGATCGTTTGTTGGGCCAAACGGTTGAAGGGCGCTGATATCGTGCTGGATTTTCCTAGCGTTGGAGCTACAGAGAATATTATGATGGCGGCCGCCATGGCGGAAGGCATTACGACGATTTACAATGCGGCCAGGGAACCGGAAATTGTAGATCTGCAAAATTATTTGATCACCATGGGTGCCAAAATGATCGGTGCCGGAACGGATACCATCACGATAGAAGGGGTCCCGAAACTGACTCCGACAACCTATAAAGTCATTCCGGACCGGATAGTGACGGGGACGATGATGATGGCGGCCGCGGTTACAAGAGGCAATGTGACTCTGGAGAACGTAAATCCCGCTCATTTGACATCCGTTACCCATGTGCTTAAGCGGGCAGGTGTTCAAGTGACTACGGACGATGATATAATAAATGTAACCTGCCATACGCGGCCAAAAGCAGTCGAACGGGTAGTAACGGCGCCTTATCCGGGCTTCCCTACCGATTTACAGCCCCAAATGATGGTTCTGCTATCTTTGGCGGAAGGTATTAGTATAATTAAAGAAACGATATTCGACGGTAGATTCAAACACGTTGACGAATTATCCAGAATGGGGGCCGATATTCGCACTGATTTGAACTCCGCCTTTATTCGCGGTGTGCCGCGGGTGTATGGCGCAACTGTCGAATCAACCGATTTGAGGGCCGGTGCGGCACTGGTGATAGCCGGTCTGGCTGCGCGCGGCACGACGGTCGTCGAGCAGGTGCATCATATTGATAGAGGCTATGATAGAATTGAACTGTTGCTCGGCCAACTGGGAGCCAAGGTAAGCCGGTATACAGAGGTTGCCAGCAAATCCCTCTTATCTTGACCATCAAGGCTGCTCCGAGTCCCTTCCTGACTGTAGGAAGGGATAAGGACGTTTTGCAGCCGGAGAACCAGGAAGGTGTTAAGTTGTCTGTGGAACTCAAAGTGCCCGCGATCAAACCCGAAAGGCCCCGCAGAAGCGGGGGCCGGAGGCTGATTGCTCTTCTAGTCGTTTTTTTTCTGACGGTGTTGGCCATTCTGTTTTTTCAATCTTCCATAAGCAAAATTTCGGTTATCGAAATTTCCGGCAACGAGATGGTGCCCTCCGAGCAAATTGGACAAGCCTCCAATATTCAGATAGGCGACAGCTTTTTTCTGATAGATACTCATAGAACTGCAGAACTTATCCGCTCTCTGGATATGATTGAAGAGGTGGAGATCACCAAAAATTTCCCCGGGGAAGTTACGATCAAGGTGAAGGAATACAAAAGGGTAGCCTATCAAATCAACGCTGACGGCGAGAGGGAAGCTTTGCTGGCTGACGGCAGTGCCTTTCCGATCCAGGATCGGCCTATTCCTCTGGATAAACCCATTCTGAGCGGCTGGGCGAACGATAATCCGATGAAGCTTAAGCTATGCGCCGTATTAGCCGACATTCCCGATCCTTTGCTCGCAGATATTTCCGAGATCGTCCCAGAGCCGACAGCTGCCTATGAGGATAAGATCAGAATCTATACAAAGTCGCAATATGAGGTATCCACACGAATCCAATATTTGCAGGATAAGCTGCAATATTTGGGGGTTCTGATCGCCGAATGGAGGGAGCAGGGTGTTCTGTCCGGAGAGCTGATTTTAATGGAGCAAGACAGGGGAATTCCTTTTGACAACAACGAAAACTCCAAGGCTTCCAAAGGACAAAAAGATGCTAAAAAAAGATAAAAATAGACTACTCTTTGGTAGTCAATAATGATAAAATTGATATTATGGAATTTCTGTGACGATAGGAATAATTTACTATATAAAAAATCGCTAAAAAAAGAGGGAATACAAGAACCATGTTGAATATGTACAGAGGTCTAAATAGACTGCAATACGGACAAGCAACAGGAGGTGCCTAGGATTGAGCAACAATGACGTCATAGTCAGTTTGGACATTGGTACTTCCAAGGTTCGAGTCATCATCGGGGAAGTAGCGAACGGATCGATCAATATCATTGGAGTCGGCTCCTCGGAATCCGAAGGCATTCGCAAAGGTTCCATTGTCGATATTGATCAAACCGTACAGTCAATACGCAATGCGGTCGACCATGCGGAGCGCATGGTGGGCATCCAAATATCAGACGTTTATGTCGGCATATCCGGCAACCATATCGGCTTGCAAACTAGTCACGGCGTAGTTGCTGTCAGCAACGAGGATCGTGAGATCGGAGAGGAAGATATCGAACGGGTGCTTCAGGCGGCGAGAGTAATTGCCCTTCCTCCGGAAAGGGAGATCATCGGAGTCGTTCCCCAGCAGTATCTGGTCGATGGCCTGGAAGGGATTCAGGATCCCAGGGGAATGATTGGTGTACGCCTGGAAGTGGAAGCTACGATTATCACCGGTGCCAAGACGGCTATACATAATCTGCGTCGTGTCGTGGAGAAAGCGGGTCTTAACGTGGCTGATCTCGTTCTCATGTCCTTGGGAGCGGGGACAATGACGCTGTCCAAGGACGAGAAGATGATCGGGACAGTACTTGCTGATATCGGAGCGGGTGCTACGACGATTTCCGTATTTGAGAATGGTACCCTGGCAGCGACTTCCACACTTCCTATCGGGGGAGAATTCATCTCGAACGATATTTCCATCGGTCTTCACACACAATTGGAGAATGCGGAGAAGATCAAGCTTAAATTCGCCTGTGCCGCCGTGAAAGATTCGGCAGCGGATCAGGTCTTTAAGGTGCCGAGGATCGGCAGTAATACGGAGAAGGAATTCTCCCAAGTAGATCTAGCCAACATTATAGAGCCTAGAGTTCGAGAGATGCTGCAATTAATCCGCGCCGAAGCGGCCCGCATGGGTTACAGCGATCCTCTCGGCGGATTTGTGCTCACCGGCGGAACGATGTCCATGCCGGGAATGTTGTCGGTAGCCCAGGAGGAGTTGGCCACATCGGTAAGAATTGCCGCACCCGATTATATTGGCGTGCGCGATCCATCCTATACCAGCGGCGTCGGCATTATTATATTCCTCACTAGATCGTTCCGTACACGCAGTGCTGCAGCAGCCCCCAAGAAAACAGTCCCCAAGAAAAGCCAGTCCAAACAACCGGGGTGGTTTGAAAGATTCAAAAACTGGTTAAGCGAACTTATCTAGTACTAATTCTATAAGATTGCAGCAGCCGGTGTTAGGCCTTATTCAAGTGTTTCAACAGTATGGGTGAGGAGGATAATAAGCGCTATGTTTGAATTTGATTTGGAATTGGATCAAATGGCCACTATTAAAGTAATCGGTGTTGGCGGCGGTGGAAGCAACGCTGTCAATCGAATGATAGAGAACGGAATTCAAGGTGTAGAATTTATAACGGTCAATACGGATGCGCAGGCTCTAAATCTTGCGAAATCCGAAACCAAGCTGAAGATTGGCGAGAAACTGACTCGCGGCTTGGGTGCGGGTGCGAATCCGGAGGTCGGTAAGAAGGCGGCTGAGGAATCCCGCGAAGCGATTACCCAGGTGCTGAAAGGGGCCGATCTTGTTTTCGTTACTGCAGGAATGGGAGGCGGAACGGGTACGGGGGCAGCTCCGGTTATTGCCGAGATCGCCAAGGAATGCGGTGCGTTGACAGTCGGCGTTGTTACCCGTCCGTTCACTTTCGAAGGGCGCAAGCGTCAAGCCCAGGCGGAGCTCGGAATTTCTACCCTTAAGGAAAAGGTCGACACTCTGATTGTCATTCCTAATGACCGCCTGTTGGAGATGGTAGACAAGAAGACTCCTATGATAGAGGCATTCCGCGAAGCGGACAACGTTCTTCGTCAAGGGGTTCAAGGGATTTCCGACTTGATCATGGTACCAGGTTTGATAAACCTGGATTTTGCCGACGTTAAGACCATCATGACCGAGAGAGGCTCAGCTTTAATGGGAATCGGCATGGGAACCGGCGAGAACCGCGCTGCGGAAGCCGCCAAGAAAGCAATTATGAGTCCTTTGCTTGAAACGTCCATCGAAGGGGCCCGCGGGGTTATCATGAATATTACCGGCGGTTCCAACCTGAGCTTATATGAGGTCAATGAGGCTGCGGAAATTGTATTTGCCGCTTCTGATCCTGAAGTGAATGTCATTTTCGGAGCGATCATTGACGAGAGCTATAAAGAAGAAATTAAAGTAACGGTTATTGCGACCGGCTTCGAAACGAAGCCTCATTCTTCGTCGCCGCGCAAGCAGCCGGGACAATCCGATGCAGCTCCAGAGCCGACTCGGACGCCGAATATCCGTCCTTTCGGGACTCAGCCAAGCAGCGATCATCTGGATATTCCGACCTTCTTGCGCAACCGGGGTAAGAATAACCTTGAATAGTTTATTTGCCGACCAGCCTCTTTTGTTTCCAAGTGAAGCAAGAGAGGCTTTGTTGTTGTTTTCGTTTGGAGCTTTTTTTACCACATAAGGAATCTTTAATTGCTTTACAACGTTAATGTGGTGTAACCAAAGATTCCTGTTGGCATAAAAAGCAACCTCTAATACCGGGTTATTCTTCTTCAGTTCCGGGGCTCCCCGCAAAGTACCCGGAATACACTTCGAAGGTCATACGTCACTTTGTGGGGCAGTCATAAGGCTCCGTTTGGAGCTTTTTTTATTTCAGCTTGGGTTATTTCCTTGCAATTTTCGCATATACTTTTCTAACTTCGACAAAAAAACTGTGGATGGTACATCACAGTTAGACAGACTTTGGAGGGGGAAAGGATTATACTGGGGTCATCCGTCGCGATAAGGTAGGAGGATAGGAGAGTGGTAGTTTATGTGGATCTTATTTTCCTATTTAATTTCATCATTGACGGGGCTCTGCTGCTGACGACAGCTTGGACAAGAAAGCTGGATATCCGATGGCACCGGCTGGCAGGTGCAGCCGCTATCGGCGCGTCCTATACCGTCTTTATGCTGATCCCCGAACTCTCCGTGATGTATACCTTTATAGCTAAAGTCCTTTTTTCCGCCGGGATGATTACAACCGCTTTCTCTTACCGCGGACTGCTTCCGTTCCTTCGGAATCTCGGAATGTTCTATGTCGTCAATTTCGTAGCTGCCGGAGGACTTTACGGATTACATTATTTCTTCCTCCCCTCGTTAGACGTCATGAACGGGATTCTGGTCACTTCATCCGGGGGGCTGATATTTCCCTTCCAAACCCATTTATGGATAGTCGGACTGGGTTTGGCCTTTATTCTTTTTTTCTATTTGCGTATGTTTCAAGGGGCGAAACGGAAAGAGGAATTGACCGCTTATATAGCCGAAGTGGTCATCAAGCTGGATGATCTGACTCTGACCTGCAAGGGACTGATCGATACCGGTAACCGCCTCTACGATCCGCTGACGAAAACCCCGGTAATGGTTGTAGAGACATCCCTATGGGGAGACCGGCTGCCGGAGAAATGGGTCCGCCATATTCGCCGTTCTGAAGTGGACCGGATGGTGGCGGCCATGCAGGAGGAGGACTTTGAGTGGCCGGACCGGATACGTCTCGTTCCTTACCGCGGAGTCAACAAAGCAACGCAATTCATGCTGGCGGTGAAGCCGGATGAGGTCTCGCTTAGCTACAACGATAAGCATCTGGTAACCAGCAAGGTACTGATCGGATTGGATGCGGGCAAGCTGAGCGCTGACGGTTCATATGAGGCGATTATTCATCCGGATCTTGTCGTCTCCCGGGAAGAGGGAGGAAGTTTGAAGGTAAGAGAGCAGGGGAGCCTTAGCCCGGCAACGAAGATGGATGGGAAATTAGCGACGGAAGCTGAAGTCAAAAAGCCGCTTAACCTGCCGATGGATTAAGGAAGCAAGCTCTGGAGGAGGATGTGCCCAATGCTTTACAAATGGAAGCTGACGCTGCAAATTTACTATTACCGGTTATTGCTGATGATCGGTTTGAAAGGCGACGAAATTTATTACATTGGCGGAAGTGAAGCGCTGCCCCCACCTCTGACTCGCGAGGAAGAAGAGTTTCTGCTGCAGAAGCTGCCATCCGGAGACGCTGCCATCCGGGCGATGCTGATTGAACGAAATTTGCGCCTTGTCGTATATATTGCAAGGAAATTCGAGAACACCGGAATCAATATCGAGGATTTGGTTTCGATCGGGGCGATCGGACTGATCAAGGCCGTGAATACCTTCGATCCGGAGAAAAAGATCAAGCTGGCCACCTACGCCTCCCGCTGCATCGAGAATGAGATTCTTATGTATCTTCGCCGCAACAGCAAGGTCCGCACCGAGGTTTCCTTCGATGAGCCTCTGAATATTGATTGGGATGGGAATGAATTGCTACTATCCGATGTTCTCGGCACTGAGAATGATACCATATACCGAAACATTGAAGAGCAGGTGGACCGCAAGCTTCTGCATAAAGCTCTGGATAAATTGTCCGAGAGGGAGCGGGTCATTATGGAGCTTCGCTTTGGCCTGCAGGACGGCGAGGAGAAAACGCAGAAGGATGTGGCCGATTTGTTGGGAATTTCCCAATCTTATATTTCACGGTTGGAAAAGCGGATCATCAAACGGCTGCGTAAAGAATTTAACAAAATGGTTTGAGCTTACAAACGGCTCCGTTGGGCCGTTTTTGACTGCTGTGGCACAGCCTTATGCCCATTTAAGGGCTCGTTCATACGCGCATAAAAAATGATCCCAAGGAGATAATTAACATTAATGTTGCTCCTTGGGAGGTAATCACGGTGACACGAAATAAAGTCGAAATCTGTGGTGTGGATACATCAAAACTTCCTGTGCTTACAAATACGGAGATGCGGGAGCTTTTTGTCCAACTGCAAACACACAATGATCATACTGCAAGGGAGAAGCTGGTCAATGGCAATTTGAGATTGGTTCTGAGCGTTATCCAGCGATTCAACAACCGCGGAGAATTCGTGGACGATCTGTTCCAGGTAGGATGCATCGGCCTTATGAAAGCCATTGATAATTTCGACTTAAGCCAAAATGTGAAATTTTCAACCTATGCCGTCCCGATGATTATCGGCGAAATCAGGCGCTATTTACGGGATAATAACCCGATCCGAGTGTCGCGTTCCCTCCGCGATATTGCCTACAAGGCTCTGCAGGTGCGCGATAATCTGACAAATATGAATTCGCGGGAGCCGACGATTTACGAAATTTCCGAAGCTCTGAATGTTCCTAAAGAAGACGTAGTGTTCGCTCTGGATGCTATTCAGGACCCGGTCTCGCTGTTTGAGCCGATTTATCATGACGGGGGAGATCCGATATACGTCATGGACCAAATCAGCGATGATCGCAACAAGGATGTAACCTGGATCGAAGGGATTGCTCTCCGGGAAGGAATGCGCAAGCTCAATGACCGGGAGAAAATGATCTTGTCCATGCGGTTTTACGATGGCAAGACGCAAATGGAGGTTGCAGAAGAAATCGGTATTTCTCAAGCTCAGGTGTCCAGACTTGAGAAATCAGCCATATCGCAAATGCAAAAGCATGTTAAAACCTAAGAGGTTCTAAACAAAACCGGCCTTCCCTGGAGGAGGCCGGTATTTTATTTAGGCTTTAGCCAGTTGAGTGCGTGAAACGCGCGAAACAAAAAACCACCCGCTATGCGGGTGG
>NZ_JBHTIU010000036.1:0-63063 GCF_042677205.1 Paenibacillus residui | reverse complement strand
AGCTAGGCTAATAATCCAGTGTAGAAAACATTGTAGTGAATTTTACACAAGAGTCAGGACTTGACCAGGCACAGCTGCGGCTGTGTCTTTTTGTAAAAAGTTTGAAGTTCATTAGAGCATTAATATAACCAGTTTCTAATTGGTATAAAAAGCTTCCTCTAATACCGGGTTATTCGTCTTCGAGTAGTTCATTAGGAGCTTTTTTATTGATTTTTGCCGGAAGCTCCAATATAATTTTTGTATAATCATTATAAAAAATATTAATATTATTTATATATAATATAAAGGGGGTTTATGTCTTGGTTGAAAATATGGAGTGGTACCGCGCTTTTTATTTTACCGCTATTACCGGCAGCTTATCCAAGGCGGCGGAAGAGCTTTTCATCACTCAGCCGGCGGTCAGCTATTCGATCAAGCAATTAGAAACCCGTCTGGGGGGAAGATTATTCTTTCGTACTCCCAAAGGCGTTAAATTAACGGCGGAAGGGGAGGTGCTGTTCAAGTATATTGAGCAGGCATATCATTTCATAATGACAGGAGAAAAGCAGATCGCCGCTATGCATAATCTGTTGAGCGGGGAAATAAAAATCGGGGCCAGCGATACGCTGTGCAAATATTATCTGCTGCCTTATGTCGAAGCTTTCCATCAAAATCATCCCGATATTAAAATCAAAGTGACCAACCGCACGTCCAGGGAATCGATAGAGCTGCTGAAGCGGGGGAAGGTCGATCTGGCCGTTGTCAACCTTCCTCTGGAAGATAAGCAGGTAACGATTCGGGAGAGCCTGGAGCTGCAGGATTGTTTCGTAGCCGGGAGCTCCTATCGGGAGCTGGCGGAGAGCGGTCCCGTCTCTTTGGACACGCTGCTATCTCATCCCATTATAATGCTTGAGCAGGGAAGCAGCATCCGTCGTTATATCGATCGGTATGCAGAAGAGAACGGGAAGGAGATTTATCCCGAGATCGAGCTTGGAAGCATCGATTTGCTAACCCAGTTTGCCCGAATCGGATTGGGAATAGCTTGTGTGATTCGGAATTTCGTTGAGGAGGAGCTGAGAAGAGGGGAGCTGCTGGAGATTCGTCTGAAGAAGCCGATTCCTCCGCGGAAGATCGGGATAGCCGTGCTGAAGGAGGTTCCGTTATCCTCTGCCGGACAGACCTTTATGGATATGCTGCCGTAATCCTAGAGCCGGATATAATCGTACTCGCAGGCGGGTAATCTAACCCTGGGAGGCGATAGCATGATAAGCGGGTATAAACTGCGGAATGAGGATGATTTCGAGAGGGCGATGAAAGCCGGCCGGACGGTTTCCGTCTGGCAGAAAGGTTATTGCATGGATGATGGAGGGGCGATTCAATGGGTTGCCTCCGATGCCGTCATCATTAATGGAGCCCGTTATGACAAAGCCTGTAACGAATTTCGGATCGTCTGATCCGAGCGCGCGCCAATACAGGACTATGAAGCCCCAGAGATAGTTATCTCTGGGATTGCTTTCCTACCGAAAACAAGCTTAACACGATGGTTAGAATCACATAAGTCCAGAAACCGTTAATTTCAAATCCGGTTAAATAAGTATCCAGCAGCCACAGCTTGATCGGGGTCAGCACTACCGAAGCCAGAAGCAATAACGGGGTCGTCACGCATCCGACACCCAGAGGTATCGCAGCGAAGGATACGATCAGCAAGAAATTAAATAAGTAGCCTATAACAAACATAAATAAAGAAGCAATGATCAAAGTCTGCAAGTCGGAGATGGCGACATATTCGGAGAAATACTCGCTTCCGACCCAAAATACGGCTAAGGTGACAAGTAAATTGATAAGATTTCTCATTCTATCCTCCCGAATTCGTTAAATAGAGTTATGGTTTTATTAAAATATAAGCCAGAAAGTATAAGATTCACCATCTCCCTGTTCTTATATTTCATCAGTATACGCACGCGTCCAAAGGACGACGATAGCCGTTTATCCTTGGTTATGAATATGTAGATGCTGTACGGCATGTATGCTCTCTTTCACTTGTTGAACATCTGTGTCCTAAGCGCTATCTTCACTTATAGTAATACGCTCATTACCTGTGCTGGTTTCAATCATGTTGTTCTACGCCGGAGAAACCATTCAGAAGAAAATAAAAAAATCAGTTGACAGTTCTATTCTTACTTGGTATTATATTAATTGTCGCTGAAATCATATGACCTGATAGCTCAGCTGGGAGAGCGCTATCTTGACAGGGTAGAGGTCACAGGTTCGATCCCTGTTCAGGTCATAATGAAAACCCCTTGATAATCAAGGGGTTTTTGCTTATTTTGATAAATAAACACCCCCACCTGGTATGGTCAGGAGGGGTGTTTGTTTTTTTGCTACCGTCCCTTATTTCTCAACTTCTCTTGTTCTGTTTCTTAAACCCGCAAGACCGATCAAACCGAGAAGGCCCAGCCATCCCCAATTATTTCTGTTATTGTTATCAGCGAAGGCCCTCGTATTATTATTTCCGTTCCAGTTATTCATGGTTCCGTTGTTATTGGCATTCATAGTTCCGTTGTTATTGTTATTCGAGTTTCCGTTGGTTGCCGTATTTATAATACGCGCATTCGTCGGAATCATATCTGCCGCGAAGGCATACGAAGAGAAGCTTAGAATCAAAACAGCGATCAGCGTAATTGCAGTTAATTTTTTCATGGTCAGTTTTTTCTCCTTTCGTGTTTTAAGCATTAACGGGCTCAGGTCTTTTTATTTGCAGCGGTGGCGGGACCAACCAGCCTTTTGCCTTATTCATCTCAAGAATTCTGAGACCTAAAGCTGTTTTGGTCGCGTGATATTTAGCAAATAATGCTCCAATATCTTCTCTGATGGACTTGCCCATAATTTGGCTGCAAGCAACCATACTTGCTACGTTGTCTGCTGCGACAAGAGCTGCGATTTCCTGGTCGCTAATTCTTGCGCCCATAGGAATATCAGCAAGCTTGGCCTCGGGCCTTTCAGGCAGTGCCGGGGAAGGCACAATATCGTTGTTCGTTAGAATGGCGTCACATTCTTTGGCTTCCAACTCTGCCTGACCGATTAAATCATTCAAAATCGCTTTTAAGTCTTTGTCTCCTGCGTGGAAAGAGTAAGCTCGATAGACTGAACTGCAGCCTTTGGCCTTCATTGAAAACGACCAGACATCATAAACTTCGCCGTAATGAAGGGGTTCGTCTTTAGGATTTCCGCTTAATATACCCACGGTAACAAACAGCTCCTTGTGTTTTGGTGGTAACGATGGTTATAATGCCCTTTATTTTGAATTATTATGCCTTAGCCAGGCAACGGCTTAAATATAGGGGCCATTTCTTATCGCCAAATTGCTTTGTTAGCCGATTTTGTCTATGTTTTTGTAAATATTGGTAATCATTAGGTCAGCGGATGAAGGAAATAAAATGCGTGTGAACTTGTTATGCCTTTTCTTATAAATTCAAAAGCGTCACGGATTCAGGTAAGCCTGGATCCGTGACGCCTTTTATTGTGAGGATAATGATTGAATAAAAATAGGAAGAAGAACTTATACGTGATTAAGAACCGCAGTCCGACTTGTTTTTCTCTGGACGTACAGAAGCCTTAAGAGAAGACAAACCGCACCCATAGCCAGTCCTGAAATTAATCCGATCCAGTAGCCGAACGCCCCAAGCGAGGTATAATTGGCCAGCAAGTAGCCCGTCGGCAGCCCGATGCCCCAGAAAGAGATCAATGCGACTATGAAGGTAACGTTAACGTCCTTATATCCGCGAAGAGCTCCCTGAATCGGCGCCGCGATGGCGTCGGAAAGCTGAAAGAAGATGGCAAAGTACAGGAATTGCTTGGTCAGCTCAATGACGGCCGAATCGTTCGAATAAAGGCCGGCTGCCTGTTTATTGAAGATGAATAAGGCAATCGCACAGAGAACGGACATGAAGACAGCCATGGCGATTCCGATGTAGCTGTACTGCCGGGCGTCGGCTATCCTTCTTGCACCGACTTCGAAGCCTACCAGGATGGTCAGCCCCATGGAAATGCTCAAAGGCACCATGTACAAAAAAGACGCGAAATTAATCGCAGCCTGATGCGCGGCAATCGTAATCGTATTAAAGTTGCTCATCAGCAGAGTGACCGCGGCAAAAATTCCGGTTTCCAGCATAATGGCGAGCCCGATAGGAACTCCGATCTTTAACAATACGAACCATTCCGCCAATGAAACCGACGGAAATTTTTTGAGCACTTGAAAATGGGTGAAGGGCTCATTCCGGTAAACGACTATAGCAGCAATAAGACAAATGCACCAGTAGGTAATGGCGGTAGCTATTCCGGCACCGACGCCTCCCATCGCGGGAAAGCCGTATTTTCCAAAAATGAGAACATAGTTCAAGAAGACATTGATGGGCAGGGACAACAGCGTAATGAACATAGTTACGCGAGTGTGGCCCAAGGCGTCGATGAAGCAGCGCAATACGGTATACATAAACAGCGGAAACACTCCGAAGGCGAGCGCGATCAGATAATTTTTCGCCACATCATGAACTGCGGCCTCCAGCTGCATCAGGCCAAGAATCGCATCCAGAGCAAACATTCCGATCAGGATAAGCACTCCGGAGATGGCCACCGACAAGTATAATGCCTGCATAACGGATAGTGGAACCAGTTTTTTCTGTTCGGCTCCAATCAGCTGGGCGACTGTCGGTGTCACGGCCAGCAAAATGCCGGTAAGTCCGGTGGAAACCGGCACCCATAGACTCGATCCGATGGCAACGCCGGCCAAATCCTCAGGACTGACATTGCCGGACATCACCGTATCAAAAAAATTCATCGCATAGCTGGCGAGTTGGGTGACAAGAATCGGGAGCAGAACGATCAATAAAGTACTTAGCTTCTGACGCAAGGTAAAAGTTTGTTTCATGGTTTTCTCTCTTATCCATAATTATTTATATAAAATAGGGGTGAATAACCGTAGAATACGTATAAATCAGGCTTTCTGGCCGTTAAACACAGATAGTCTCAAGACGTGCTCCCGGTTCAGTTCGGGTAATGAATAATAACATGGAACCGTGTGACGGTTGGAGCCAGGTTCCGGTAGACGTGCGGCCGATCGGCGGGAAAATGAATCGCGCTGTGGGCGCAGACTTGGAAGGATTCATTTTCGATTTCGACTTCCAAGTTCCCTTCGAACACGAGAATCCATTCCTCCACCCCTTCATTGTGGGGCTCCGATGGATGTACACACCCGGGGTCAATTTCCACGGAATATACTTCAAATTGTTTGGCGGAATTGAATGGGAATAACGGGTAAGTCCGATAAGCTCCCTCTTCAGAAAGAAAAGGTTCGAGAGCTTCCGTGCGGACGACTGAAATTTCGGGCGATTCTTCTTCCACCAGGGTAGTGAATGAAATTTTGAGCCCGGTCGCGATTTTCCAGAGAATGGAAATCGTCGGATTAGTATCGCCCCGTTCTATTTGTGCCAGCATAGCTTTACTGACGCCGGTGACTTCCGCCACCTTGTCCAGGCTCAAGCCCCGGGCTTTACGAATTCGATGCAAATTTCTTCCAACTTTAATATGAATTTGTTCCATAAGCTGTTCAGCCTCTCCTATGCCGCATCTTTCTATAGCTATTGCTTCAATTTCAGGCTTCCGGCGGAAGCTCCGCTTCGCAAATCCTCCTCAGCCCGAATATACGAATCGCCCCCATTATACACAATCCATTCGCAAAAAAATAGAAAAAAAGCAAGCAAGCCGTTAAGTTTTCCACTCTCGAAGGCAAATCGCCAAGGGATTAATACCTCTCTGTGCATAATCTAAAAATAAAAGTAAAAAAAGAGTTGTTCAATATAACATATATTTGTATAATATAACAAACAAGGTCAATGTCCTTATTATTCCATTTTCCAAAGAGGGAGGAGGGATGTTCTGTGAAACAGATGGAGGCTTTAGTGAAGGATAGACCAGGCCCGGGAGCTTCTCTTGCCAAAGTTCCGGTACCCGTCTGCGGACGCGATGAAGTGCTAATCAGGGTGCAGGCCAGTTCGATATGCGGGACCGATCTCCATATTTACAACTGGGATGAATGGGCGAGGAATACCGTGGCGGTTCCTAACGTGTTCGGTCATGAATATGCGGGGGTGGTTGAACAAGTCGGAAGCGAGGTAACGAACGTTAAGCCCGGTGACTATGTGACCTCGGAAGGCCATTTCGTTTGTGGAGTATGCCGGGCTTGCCGGACGGGAAACGCGCACGTATGTACGCGAACAAGAAGCTTCGGGATTACCGTTCCCGGGTGCTTTGCCGAATATACGGTCGTTCCCGCCAGCCATGTCATTCATAATCACCCGGACCTGCCTCTTAAGACAGCATGTCTGCAGGATCCGTTGGGCAATGCGGTTCATACCGTACTGGCCGGGAGCATCGTTGGAAAAAGTGTGGCCATAGTCGGAGCAGGCCCCATCGGATTAATGGCGATAGCCGTAGCCAAGGCATGCGGAGCCGGAACCATCTTTGCGGTAGATGTAAACGGATACAGATTAAAGCTGGCCAAGCAAATGGGAGCGGATATCGTGCTTAACAGTCTGGAAAACCCCGATTTTGCCGATCCGATACGCAGTTTGACGGATGGGGAAGGAGTGGAGGTGCTTCTGGAGATGTCAGGCCATCCGGGAGCGATTCGGGAGGCTCTGTCCGCCGTCGCCAATGCCGGCCGGGTCTCGCTTCTCGGAATTCCGACCAAGGAGGTGCCTATCAATTTAGCCCAAAGCATCATTTTTAAAGGGCTGCGGGTGGAAGGTATCACCGGAAGACGAATGTATGATACCTGGTACCAGATGAAGGGTCTGCTGGACAGCGGAAGAATCGATCTTCAGCCGTTGGTGACGCATACGTTCAAGCTGGAGCAATACGAGGAAGCGTTCGAGCTGGTCCGTTCCGGACAATGCGGGAAGGTTGTATTTCTCCATGAGGGGTAAGAGCCGGCTGTTTTTGCTAATGGAATTATATGAATACGAAATCCTGGGAGGGGAAGAGGATGTATTCCAGCTTCGAGCAAGAGCTGACGAAGATTAAGGAGGAAGGAAGATACAGGCCGCTGACGGTTTGGGATAGTGCGCCGGGAACGTGGATGACGCTGAACGGCCGGAAAATCCTGCAGATGTCGTCCAACAATTATTTGGGGCTGACCGGCCATCCCGAGATGAAGGAGGCGGCCAGACAGGCGCTGGAACGCTATGGAGCAGGCAGCGGTTCGGTCCGGACGATTACAGGTACTCTCGATATTCATGATCAACTGGAGGAGGAATTGGCCAAGTTCAAGGGGACACCCGCGACCCTGGTGTTCCAATCGGGCTTCACCGCCAACCTGGGAATATTGGGCTCGATTCTGAGCGATCAGGATCTGGTCATCAGTGATGAATTAAATCATGCCAGCATCATCGACGGCATCCGGTTGACCAAGGCAAAGCGGAGTATTTATGCACATAAGGATTTGAATCAACTGGAAGCTATTTTGCAGACGTCAGGGTCCTACCGCCGTAAGGTCGTCGTGACCGACGGGGTATTCAGCATGGATGGGGATATTGCTCCGCTTCCCGGCATTGTTGGGCTGGCGGAGAAGTATGGGGCGATCGTATATGTAGACGATGCTCATGCCAGCGGGGTATTAGGCAGGAACGGCAAAGGCTCCACGGATCATTTTTCGCTGCACGGCCGAGTGCACATTCAAGTCGGAACGCTGTCCAAAGCGGTTGGTGCCGTCGGAGGCTACATGGCCGGGGAGCAGGTGCTTAAGGATTACCTGATTCACAAGGCCAGGCCGTTCCTGTTCAGCACATCCCAGCCGCCTTCGGTTGCGGCAGCCTGCCTCGCCGCGATCCGTATCCTGCAGCGGAGCGAAGATTTGATCGAACGACTATGGGCGAACGCGACTTATTTCCGAATGAGTCTGAAGCAAATGGGCTTCGACACCGGAAGCAGCGAGACACCGATCATTCCGGTGATCATCGGCGACCCGAAACGAACGATGCAGTTTTCGGATCGAATGCTGCAGGAAGGAATTTTCGCTCAAGGGATCGTTTATCCGACGGTCCCGATGGATAAAGGACGGGTGCGTTTTATCGTAACCGCCTTGCATACGATGGAGGATCTGCAGTTTGCCCTTGACCGGCTGCAGAAGGCCGGTCGGGATTTCGGCCTGATTTAACGGCGGCGGCCCGGGAATGATACTTATACTGCAAGAAATGCTCTGGAAAAGCGGCTAACGTCCTCCGTGATCTATACGGAACGGCCCCCTGGGAAGTTGAATAAGCAAGTAATAGGAAAGTTATTTGCGAATCAAGGGGGGATGAGAGGGTGACGAGAGAACAATTTATTAAGCGAATCGCTCCTATAGCCGTGCAATTGCGGGCCGAGGGCTCGCCGATTTTTCCGTCCGTCCGGATTGCCCAATCGATATTGGAAACCGGAGGCACGATAAATCCGTGGAATAATTTGGTCGGATACAAGGTGGGGGGAGGGGCCATAACCCCTTATTGGCAGGGAAAATCGGTAAGGAAGCTTACCTGGGAGGTCTACGACGGGACCAGACAGGATCGCGTTCCTGCCGATTTTCGGGCTTATGACAGCATAGAGGACGGATATAGGGATCAGGATCTCCTCTTCGAGAAGGACAGATATCGGCGCGTCAGGGAAGCCGAAAATCCCGAGGAGCAGGCGGATATGCTGTATATGTCGGGATATGCGACCGATCCGAATTATGCCGTAAAGCTGAAGATGCTGATGGCCTCTTACGGTTTGGGCCGCTATGACGAAGAGGCCGTACAGCTGCGGAAGGAATGGCAGGAGCGGCTTCAACAATTGGAGCAACGGAAGCAAGCGCTCCAAGCCCGGCTGCAAACGTTACGGCAAGCGCTGGCCATGACGGAAATTCCCGAATGGGCTAAGGAGGCCGTGGAGAGAGCCGTTCAGTCCCGATTAATCGATACGCCCTTGAATGGCAGCTACGATTTTTACCGATTATTGACCATTCTGAAGAGAAGAGGAGTTATATAGTGCGCTGGCTCGAGGAAATGCCGGTATAAGGTGTTTTGTGGATTTTAATTTCCAGCCAGCCTCCTTTGCCGTTAACGATCGCCTTGGCATTGAAAGCTGCCTCGAAAAATTTCTTCTTGTCTTCGAACTGGTGCAGGGCCATTCCCGGCCTCAATTCGTATTCAAAGACATAGTACTCATCATCGATTTTCTCGCTGAAGCGGATCAGGGCAGGAAACAGCTTGACGGTTCGCTTGCCTCGATCGATTTTGACAAACAAACCGGTACGTTCAAAAGTAGCTCTCATCTTGCGAACGTTACGGTTCTTGTTGGATGAATACCATAAATAGAAGAAAAAGGTGAGAATGACGGAGAGTGCAAGCAGTTTCCCCCGGTTGGCTTCCAGGAAAAAGGAAATCGTGTCCAGGGATGAATCGAACGGATTAAGAAGCATCCGGATCACCCCCAGCGCATAACGGTCTCCGGAAGCCTCCATCAGAAGCATTCCGCATAGCCGGGAGATTCCCTAGCGGTCTCATGGTCAGAACCCCTTTCCCAGCAGACATTTACTACAAGAATATGTTGTCCTAATGAAAATAGTCCACTGGAAAGGAAGAAAAAGCTACTCCCAAGGAAATGAAATGCCGAATGTTTCGGCCAGCTGCTTGCTTTCGATCCGGCGCTTGCTGCGCGCTTCCGCGCGGGCGGGAGCGGAGTCATGCAGCAGCTTCTCCTGCGGGGTCTCCGGGATGGCCTTGGGAACCTCCGTCGGCCGGCCATCGTCTCCCAGAGCGACATACGTTAAAAATGAAGTGGCACAGACCATTCTTTCCCCGGTGTGTAGGTCCTCCGTAAGCACTTTGACAAAGACCTCCATCGATGTCCGTCCGGCCCAGGTTACGAAGGCTTCCAGCGATACTTCGTTGTCTACCCGGATTGGCTGAAGAAAATCAATCGAATCTGTTGAAGCGGTGACGACCGGACGTCTGGAGTGGCGCATGGCGGCCCGGGCTGCTACGTCGTCAATGTAAGCCATCAGCTTGCCGCCGAACAAGGTATGATGGTTGTTGGTATCCGGCGGAAGCACATAACTGGACAGGACTGTACGGGACTGTTTAACTGGTTTAGCATTCATCATTCATTCTCCTTGATCTGGTTGGTATAGTCGTTTTAAGGTAAGAGGCGGGCTTTAAGTTGTTCCGAGATACCAGAAGCCCCGCTTACCGGCAGAAGAGGTGCTGGAAGGGCCCAGAAGCGGTAGCAAGGAAACTACTCCCGCTTCATCATCTGCTCGTTGAATTGCCGCGAGCCTCCTTTTGGAATCGACAACGTTTGCCATTCGGAGGATTTGATCATTTTAGCGAGAAAAACGATTTGTCCGATATGATAGCCGTAATGGGAAACTTGACGCTGGATTGCCTGGATGACCGTATGCGGTTCATTGCGGATATAAACGGTCTTGAGCAAATCATCTTCCGTCAGCTCTTCCAGGGCACGGAAGACCGCTGCCCAGCCTTGCTCCCACATGCTTGTGAGCTGTTCCTTGTCTTCCTGGCGGGCGATGAATTCCTCGTCCCGGTTCCGGTCCGGCTTCTCGCCGTCTGCAGTCAGAAAATCGGTAAACCGGGAAAGCATATTTCCATACATATGCTTGACGATGATGCATACATTGTTGGATTCAGGGTCGGGCAGCCAATGCAATTCATCGTCGGTAAGCTGGGCGATTGCTTTATCTCCGTTGGTTTTCATACTCTTGAAAGCCTGGATCGATTCCTTTAGAAATACGTTGCCCACGGTGAGCGGTTTAGATTCCATCACAAGAAGCACCTCCATCTAAAATAACGGACTCTAATTTGACTTTAACACAGCGCTTTTGCCGCGGCAAAGCATAATGCATATCCCTTGGCCGAGACGGAAATTACTCCGTTCGCGGAAATTGAGAATTGATTTATCCGACGGACAACAAACAACAAATGAATGAAACTATGCTATAGTTAATGTTGTAATGGTTATAGCAAATGTGAACCGGAACGAAAGCGCTTTAATCGTTCCCCAAGTAGACTGATTACAGGGAGAGAACTGATTATGAAACTGATCACTGCAGTATTGATTGGAGCCGGCGCGAGAGGTGCTCAGGGATATGCTCCCTATGCTCTCGATTTTCCTCATGAGCTCAAATTCGTAGCGGTAGCGGAGGCGAATCCGGTCAGAAGGGCCAAGTTTGCGGAAGAACACGGAATTCCGGAGGACCGCTGCTATGAAACCTGGGAAGATTTGCTTAAGCAGCCGAAGCTTGCGGACACCGCATTCATATGTACCCAGGACCGGATGCACTATCATCCTACGCTTAAGGCGTTGGCGGCGAAATACCATGTGCTGCTCGAAAAGCCGATGTCTCCCGATCCGCGCGAATGCCTTGAAATGGAGAGGGCGGCCGCCGACAACGACCGGCTTCTGACCATTTGTCACGTTTTACGATACACTCCTTTCTGGTCGACGATTAAACGCCTTCTGCAGGAAGGAAGAATCGGCCAGGTGGTTTCAATACAGCTTAACGAGAATGTAGGTTACTGGCATATTGCCCACAGCTTCGTCAGGGGCAACTGGAATCATTCGGAGAAGTCCAGCCCCATGATTCTGGCCAAATCCTGCCATGATATGGACGTTCTGTCCTGGCTGATGGATCAGCCGTGCGTCCGGGTGAGCTCATTCGGCTCCTTGATGCATTTTCACTCCGGCAACGCTCCCGAAGGATCAACGGATTATTGTATTAACGGATGTGCGGTGGAATCGACATGCCCGTATTCGGCTCCGCGTTTCTATTTAGGAGAAGGCAAGGCTTGGGCCCGCCATTTCACCGAGGAGCTGACCCGCGAGAATATCGTTCGGGGCTTGAAGGAAACTCCCTATGGCCGCTGCGTCTATAAAAGCGACAATAACGTGGTCGATCACCAGGTAGTTAACATGGAATTTGCGAATGGGGCTACCGCGATGTTCAGCATGTGCGGATTTACCCGTCATCAGGAACGGATTATTCAAATAATGGGGACGAAGGGAGAACTGCGCGGTTTTCAGGATAAGATTACGGTTTCCGACTTTGTTACCCATGAGGAAACACAGATTACGATCCCTCCGCAGATAACCGGACATGGCGGAGGAGATTCCGGCATCGTCCGCAGCTTCCTGCAGGAGGTGAGAAGCTACGGCAGCGGGGGAGAAAGCCTTACTTCGGCTTCCGCATCCGTACGCAGCCACCTGATGGCGTTCGCCGCAGAGGAATCCCGGTTAAATAACGGTAAATCAATTGATCTGTCCGAATATGCAAAACAGCTTATGAACTCATGATATCCCGGTTTAAACGGATGAGAGGCGTATCCTTCGCGATAGGCCTCTTTTCTATTGCCGTGTTGTCCCCATCGGCTTAGCTCATTATTGATTTCGAGAGCAAGGTTACCTTAAGATAAGGAAAACTATAAAGGGAGAGAAAATAACTATGATTCCATATGGAGCATCCGTCTGGCAGGAAATTCGCTTCACCGGTTTTACTCCTACCGTGGAGGAGCGGCCTCCATGGATAGATATTTACTTAAAGCTGGAATGGGAAGAAGGCACGGTATTGCCCGAAGGTCTGTCCGATCCGAGCGGGCTGGTCATCTGTAATTCCGACCGCATGATTGTTCAGATCATAGTACTGGATGAGGGCTGCGATAGCGAGTTTCAATTTACGCCGGGAGAGAAGGACCAGATTATCCGGTATTTGCTAGAAACCGGACTGGCCTCAGGCTGCATCGAGGAAAGCGTCCGCTAGAATGCAGCTTGGCTGTAACGATTTCGCTTTATGGATATAGAGCGTAAGAAGCTATCGGCATCCGGCTGGACCGGTTTCCTTTGTTTAGCGGATCGGAAATAGGGGCATAATGTTTTCAAGGTGGGTCCTTTGGCAAAAATAAGCATAACAGAATTTTAATTTCCGGGGCTCCCCGCAAAGTACCAGGAATACGCTTCGAAGGTCCCACGTCACTTTGTGGGGTATTTACAGGGCTCCCCGCAATGTACTGTATAAACCTTTATCGAAGCAAAGCAAGAAGAGCGACCGCGTTTAGAAGAAGGTCTAGACGCCGACTCCGTTGGAGTGCGGACGGAATACGCTTCGAAGGTCCCACGTCACTTTGTGGGGTATTTACAGGGCTCCCCGCAAAGTACCAGGAATAAGCTTCGAAGATCACACGTCACTTTGTGGGGGATTTTATTAGGGGTGCTATCATGAAAACACTTATTATTATCCCTGCCTATAACGAAGAAAAAAGCATTGTCCAGGTGCTTGCCTCCGTTAAACAAAATCATCCGGCCGCAGATATTGTCGTTGTTAACGACGGGTCCAAAGACCAAACCGGGGCACTGGCCCGTTCTACCGGATTGGCTCACGTCATTGATCTTCCGGTCAACGTAGGCATCGGCGGGGCGGTTCAGACCGGGTACCTGTTCGCTTATCGTCATGGATATGAGGTGGCGGTCCAGATTGATGCCGACGGCCAGCATAATCCGGCGGATGTCGATAAAATTGTGAAAGTCATCGAATCGGGGGAGGCGGACTGCTGCGTCGGTTCCCGATTTCTCCAGAAAACGGCTTATCGCTCCTCCTGGTCCCGCCGGACAGGGATTCGTTTTTTCGCATGGCTCATTCGCGGAGTAACCGGCAAAACGATCACAGACCCCACATCCGGCTTCCGGGCCGTCAACAGACGGGTCATTGAGCTGTTTGCCGAATATTATCCGGACGATTATCCCGAAGTGGAGGCCGTTGTGCTTCTCGAAAGGAAAGGTTTCCGGGTGCGGGAAGCGTCCGTATTAATGAATGAACGCACCTCGGGCAAATCTTCGATTACCCCTCTCAAATCACTGTATTACATGCTGAAGGTATCTCTTGCTGTGCTGATGACACGTATAAGAAATGTGAGCTGAATTCCATGAACATTTTTCTGTTATCGGTCCTGTTCAGTCTGTTATTTCTGTTCATTACGCTGGAGTTGATTCGACGGCAAAAAATAGCCGAGAGATACTCTCTGCTCTGGCTTATCCTCGCTCTCATTATGCTGGTATCCAGCTTCTTCCCCGAATGGCTTAACGCGGCTTCGCGGCTTTTGCATATTTATTATGCGCCCTCCCTTCTATTTTTTATCGGGCTTATTTTCTCGTTGCTGCTAATCATGCATTTGACCATCGTGATCTCCAAGCTTCAGCGTCAAATGACGAGAATGATTCAGGAGGTGGCCCTGTTGAAAGCACAGAAGGAAGGGGAGGAGGCTTCGTATGACCGCTCTTCTCATCGTATTGGTTAATGTTCTGATGCTGGTTACAGGGCAATTGCTGTGGAAAATCACCCTTAACCGGTATCCGGTTAAATCTTGGGACGGCCTGGTCACGATTATGCTTCAGCCGGCCATGATTCTCGGTTGTCTCTTATTTGCGGGGGCCACTTTGATCTGGTTCTATGCTTTAAGCCGCTATGACCTGAGCCGAATTTACCCGCTTCAATCGATGGCTTATGTATTGGGCGCCTTGGGAGGGGTTATTTTCCTGAAGGAATCGATGTCCCTCTATCAATGGCTGGGGATATTTTTGATCATAGGGGGGGCGTTCCTGCTCTCCAAATCATAGCGGTCGGTAGAATGGGGTGAACTTGAACTTGCAGCGAATCTACACTTGGACGCTGGCACTCATCATGCTGCTCGCGCTCGCTCTTAGACTGTTCTACGTCTGGAACGAAACGTACGAGCCTCTGGAATGGGACCAGCTGGAATATACGAAATTGGCAGTCCAATGGCTGGAAAGAGGGATTTACGCCTATCGGGATACGGCTCCGAATACATTGGTAACCCCCGGATGGCCGGCTATGCTCTATGTGCTGTACGGCCTGTTCGGCTATGACCCGTTGGAGCCGACACTGATGATCATTCGTACTCTCAACTGCTTTATTTCCGTTGTGGCCATATTTTTTATCTATAAGCTCGGAACCCGCTTGTTCCATCCGCTGACCGGGTTAATAGCCGCTGCGTTCGCCGCGGTCTACCCGTCCTACATATGGTCTACGTCGCTGATCCTGACGGAGGTTCCTTTTCTGACCGTATTCACCGCTTTTCTGTTCATGCAGGTCAAGATCATTCAGGAGAACCGCCCGCGCGACCATCTGATTATGGGGCTGCTGCTGGGGGCCTGTGTGCTGATTCGGCCCAATGTTTTGCCGCTTGCCGTTGTGCCCTACGTGTTTCTCTGGATCAATCACCGTCAGTTATTTTTGCCGCAAATCCTGAGGGGAGCCGGGGCTTTCGCACTCGTCATGCTTCCCTGGTGGATACGCAACGCCATCACCTTCCACGAATTTATCCCCATTGCAAAGGGGGAAGCGGGAAATCCGTTTCTGGGTGGCACGGATCCGTATTTCAGAGGTACCATCGATTGGACGAAGGTCGACGAGAGCCGTCAGTTCCAGGAAGGACTGGAGCGCATCCGGCAAGGCTTGAAGGAAGATCCCTGGCTCTGGATCCGTTGGTTCACCGTCGGCAAATTCAAAGTATTTTACAAAACGATGTGGGTGGGGCCTTATCAAAAATTTGTTCCGGAGGCTTATTTTTGGCTGCTTAGAAAGCTCCATTATGGTATCGTTTATATTGGGTGGCCGGCTCTGCTTGCCTTTAGCCGGTTTCACCGCTCGTTCGCTTACTTGGCGGTAAGTCTGCTTATTTTTTACGGCGTGCATGCGTTGTTTATTCCGGTGGACCGATATTTATACGGAATGCTCCCCTTCTTAATGATTGGGACCGCTCAGGCGGGAGTTATGGGGCTGCGTTGTTTGCGGCAGATTTGGCGAAGCCGGCGGCCTAAAGAGGCTTCGGCGTAGTACGGACGGTCATCGCTATAAATGATAAATTCCCCGCTGGACGAGGCGTATCCAACGGGGAATTTGGGTTGTTTTATTTTGCCGCAATACAGGGCCGGTATCGCTAACGGCTACAAATGGACTCGGGGCGAACCTCCTCCGGCCGGAGTAAGCTCATCGGGAGTTGACTTCCTTAAAAATCTGTTCGGAGCAAAATTCAATAATATCGCTTCTGCGTACAATTCCAATAAATTTATCCGTATCATCCACAACCGGAACGAAGTTCTGAACTTTGACCAAGCGGATCAGGTCCTGCATATTGGAGTCAATCCGGACGGATTTGTTCTGCATCTTTAACGGGACTTCGGCTAGGGTATGCCTGTGTGCATTGTCAAAGTTGACTTCCCTGTTATTTTTGAAAAACCAAAGCAGATCGCCTTCCGTGACACTTCCGACATATGTTCCGTCATCCTTCAGAATCGGGACGGCGGTGTAGCGGTGGTACTCCATCTTCTCAATGGTTTGACGCAGAGTAGTATGCAATGTTAAATGAATGACTTCATGCTTGGGCAGTAAAAAGAAAGCTATGTTCATAGGCCGAGCTCCTTTATCCTTTTCTCTCTCTCCCTGAGTTCATTTTATCAAAATCCCGTTCAAGAAGGTAGGGCGCGCAAAGGTTTCCATTAGAAAAAATTAGGAATGGAGGGAACATCGTGAAAATAGTGGAGGTACAAACGCAGGAGGAGCTGGATCAGTGTCTCTCCGTGCGGAAAGAAGTGTTCGTTATAGAGCAGAAGGTTCCGGAGGACTTGGAGATAGATGAATATGACCGATCCCCCGGGGCTTGCTCGCACTGGCTCGCCTTGGACGGCAGCAATCCCGCCGGTACGGGGAGATGGATCTTCTATGGGGAAGAAGCAGATACTGCAAAGCTTCAGAGGCTGGCGATATTATCCCGGTACCGGGGAACAGGCTTGGGAAGCCGGCTGCTTAATGCTCTGGAGAATTCGGCCAGGGAAGCGGGAGCGCAATATGCCGTGCTGGACGGGCAGTGTCACGCGGAAGCTTTCTATGTCAAGCATGGCTACGTTACGGTTTCGAAGGAGCCTTTCCTGGAAGCGGGCATATGGCATGTGCGGATGAGGAAGCGGCTGTAGCTTGGTCAAAGTTCGTTGAGCGGGATAATAGGACGGCGGAAGGAACAAACTAATGGAATCATAAGGAAAGGGATGATTTCATGCAGCAGGGTGAACAGAACGGCACAACGATTTCTACAGGACAAGCCGCTTACGGAATGGAAAACCGCCAGCAGCCGGATTCCGACTCGATGCTTAGGCAGGTTACGCAGATGCAGCAGCAGCTGGAGGTATTGAGACAGCAGCTTCTACAAGGCGCAGGCATGCAGACGGGCGGAATATCGCCGGCCAATGTCATGTCAAACCCGGAAGGGGCTATGTCCACTTATGGAGGAGGGGCTAACCCTTCCGGTGCGGTTCCTAACGGCTTGACGCAGTCCTCCGGCATGCCGTCCCTTCAGGGAGGGGGTTCATTCCCGTCCGGATCGCAGGTAAACGGGGGAGCAGGGCAAAGAGAGGCCTTCATCGCCGTTCGTAAAAATGGTGATGGGGATTTAAGAGAATTTATGACGTCCTCCGGCCGGGTATTGTCGTACGAGCAGGCTCTGCAGGAGGTTCAGATGGGACGAATCCAAGGGGCCAACGTCTTCAAAGGACGGGATGGAGATTTGTACATTCGCGGAGATGCCGATGGCGACCCGAGCAACAATCTGGATAATTTGCCCGGCTTCTAACGGGCACAAGGGTGTTCTACGCTTCAGCAGCGTAAGAACACCCTTTTGCTTTTGCAATCAGGCTCTGTGTAATAAGGCGCGCTTAGTCCAGGGGATAGCGGTAAAGCTCATGCTGGTGAAGGAAGGTCATGGGCCCCGTGCGGCCTATGTAGTTTTCCATATCATCGCTATAATGCATTAATTGGATCTTCTCCTGCAGCTCTTCCGGCAAGGTGAGCAGCTCTTCCAATGTAGTATGGACACCGGGTGCGCCGTAAAGCTTGCATTCATGTAAAAAGTAGCGCACTCCCCGATCATGCAGCTCCTCAAGCCGTGCCCGGTTAAAGCGGGTATCCGCACTGTAGTACAACCGGTCGTTGACCAGCAGCGAATAACTTGACTTGTAGCGAACGTGCTCGGAAGGCAATATTTCCAGCCGGAAGTCTTCCGACAGCTTTGCGGCCGATCCTTCGGCTATTTCGATAACCTCGAAATAATCGTCCAGCGAATTCAATCCGGCCTCCGGATTAATCATTCCGCCCTTCAATGAATTCTCCCACAGCACGTTGCGAAGGGTGGAGGGAACGAACAGCTTTGGCTTCTGTCGATAGACGTAAAGCATTTGGAAAGCAAACTCTTCCAGTCCTCCTATATGGTCCGCATGCTGATGAGTGATGAAAACCCCGTCAATGGACGTAAGCGGGACTTTCATCTCGTGAAGCGAACGGATGGCGGTTACCCCGCAGTCCACCAGTAAAGTGAAGTCTCCGATCGTCATTAATGCGTTGTTGTTGGCATAACGGGTGGAGAAGGCACCGCCTGTGCCAAGCATCCTTAATTGTAATTCCATATATTGCTTTTCCTCCTTCGGCCGTTTGTTGAAGACCAGTACAGTAGTAAATTTTGGATTCGAACTCTATTGTATCTCACAATGGATTCGGGATACAGAGTTTAATAAGGGAAGATTGGGCAAAAAAACGTTCCTGCGTACCCGTAATCCCTGATCCTTCCCGGGTAAAACTACTTAATAGCACAGACAGGAAAGTCTTCTCTCGAATATTCTGATAGCAAGGAGGCCAACCAGTACTGCTGGCTTACGGGAGGTGATGGCTTTCCATGGATATACGGTGGGTCGGCAATGAACATACCAATTCCAGCAGCAGGCAAGGGTATGTTCCGTTTGTCATTGTCAATCATATCTCGGCCGGCACGATGGCCAGCATGGATTATTGGTTTACGGATCCGGGCAACCGGGTTTCTTCCGCTCATTTCGGCGTCTCCAAGACCGGGACGATTCATCAATATGTCGCCATAGAACGGATGGCCTGGGCCAACGGCCTATCATCCGATCAGATGTCTTGGGCGACTGCGCCGATTGTGCGCCAGATGAAAGTGAATCCGAATTTATATACCGTTTCCATAGAACATGAAGGGATGGACGGGGCTTTAACCGAGGCGCAATTTCAAGCATCCGTTTGGCTGCACCGTTATATACAACAGTATATTTTGGACAAATGGGGTAAGGATTTTCCTTTGGATTCGGAGCATGTTATCGGACATTTTCAAATTAATCCGGTTAACAAGCCTAATTGCCCGGGACCCCAGTTTCCCTGGAAACGGCTATATTCCGCGTTAACTCCAAGCGAAGGAGGGACAGACCCTATGGCAAATCTAACGGACCGGATTGCGGCGTTGGAAATGGAAACGAAACAGCTTGAACAGAGACTCAAGCAGCTTGAAGACTATTTCCAGATGGACGCGATTCCGGAATGGGCTCGGGCCAGCGTGGACAAAGCAGTCCAATCGGGATTGATCGATACGCCATTGAACGGCTCCTACGATTTTTACAGGCTGCTGGTCATTCTTGACCGTAAAGGGCTGCTCTAAGCCACTTAATCTCTTGCGATCGTCAGAATGAAAGCACAGGCCTTTTTCCAAAGCAAGCTTCGGAAAAAGGCCTCTAAAATGAACCGGGAACATGATATAATTCAAAGGATCGTTGCTGCTCGCTCGGGGCAATAGGGTCCGAAAGGCGGGCTTGGCTGCCTGTACCGACGGCTTGACCGGCATCCCGCAACCATGGACCGGACCAGTTGCGTAATATGAAGCTTATATCGGAGGACAAAGATGATGCTCATTATATGGCTTGCGCTGCCAGTTCTGGCTGTGCTTATTTGCGCGGGAATCGCCGGGTATGTAGGCTGGAATCTTACACACCCCGAGAGAAGACCGCTGAACGATTCCCCTGCCAATTATCAATTGAAGTATGAGGACGTCCGCTTTCTCAGCAAACTAAAGGATGTTCAATTAAAGGGATGGTTTCTGCCCGCCAGTACTTCGGTACCTAAAATGACTATCGTCTTCGCTCACGGCTACTCTATGAACCGTCTGCAGGATGATGTACCGGCCCTACCGCTGGTCAGGTCTCTTGTCGAAGCCGGTTTTCAGGTGCTTTTGTTTGATTTTCGTAATTCCGGCGAATCCGAAGGAAACCTGACTTCGGTCGGACAATTGGAGAAGGAAGATTTGCTGGGCGCCGTCGAATGGGTCAAGGAGCATCATCCGGGTCCGATCGGGCTGATCGGCTTCTCCATGGGGGCGAGCACCGCGCTGATGGCCGCCGCCGAAGACGATTCCATTGCAGGGGTGGTGGCGGACAGCCCGTTCAATCATTTAACGAGGTATTTAAAAAAGAACCTTCCCACCTGGTCGGATCTGCCGGATTTTCCTTTCACCAGACTCATTCTCGCCCTGCTGCCGAGGTTGACCGGATTAAACCCGGATTCGGTCGATGTGCTTGCGGCTACCGAGCGGATCTATCCCCGGCCGATCTTGTTCATTCATTGCGAGGATGACGATAAAATCCCGTATACGGAAAGCGAAGCGATGCTGGAGAAATATCCGGACAGGTTTGCAATGTGGAAGCCGGCTAGAGGCAAACACGTAGGCGGATACCGGGAAAGCCCGGAAGAGTATACCGCCAGGGTTATCCGATTTTTTGACGGCTTGTGCTGAAATCAGTGGCGATTTATGCTCACCCGGATCGGCATGAAGCGCAAATAAGGACCCGTGAGCAAGGATCGGCCTGAAGAGGATACATAATTATTAGAAAGCCAATGATCGGATTAGTAAGGCAAGTGGGCGTTCCTGTTCCGCCGGACTGGAAATATTTCGCGCGGCCATCGCAACTTTTGCGCCCCGATGTGAGTATAAACAAGCAATACTAGCAAGATGGAGGGTTCCCGCTGCATGAAAACCAAATCCAAACGGATCGTCATTCTGACCACACTTATCTTTACACTCGGGACGGTAACCGCCTTTGGTGAATCCTTGTGGGGAAGCTATGAAGGCTACAGTAAAGCAAGGGTATTTATAAATGACAACCAGATTAACGTTCCTCAAGATGATGTGCCCGCATTTATTATCAATGGAAGAACAGTCCTTCCGCTGAGACTGCTGGCTGAATCCCTGCAAGCTACCGTATCATGGGACAACAAGACGCAGACGGCCAAAATCTATAAACCGAACATCCATATGTTCGTTTCGCTGGATGTGGATAAGGATTACACGATCAAGAAGCCTTTCGGCAAGGTGGCCCATGGCGAAACCCGAAACTTCGTCGTATCTACCCAGGTCGATACGCTGAAGATGAAGCCCAGCGGTTTCAAAATCACAATTGAAGCTCCGAACGGAGAATTGGCGACGGATGCCGTGGAGGTTCCGCTTGAGGAATCCAGTGAGAGCTTCTGGTACACCTGGCCGTTTAAAGTTAGCTTCACGCAAGCCGGAAATTATACCGTAAACTTCTCTCTGCTGGTCAATGGGGAGTACACGGTCGTTTCCAAAAAAACGATCGTTTCCGAATAGGGAAGAATGTTTGACCTTAATCAGTCAATAGTGATACGATACAAAGAAGCAATTTACTTTATAACGAAATGAGGCGATGTCATTGACCGATCATAACAACCAGGATTGTGGTTGCGGACATGACCATAACCACGAACATGATGAAGATATATTTTTAGTAACCGATACAGATGGCGTAGAGCATGAGATGGTGATGGTATACACCTTCGAGGCTGACAATCAGGCTTACGCAGTTTTGTTGGACCGGAATGCGCCGGATTCCGACGGGGTCATCTTTCGGATTGAGGAAGAGAATGACGACGCCTATCTGGTAAGTATAGAGGACGATGAAGAGTGGAATCGTGTCGTCACGATATATAATGAACTGGCCATGGAAGAAGCAGATGGACAGGCTTAATGGATAGTCTCGACAGTGAAAGAGGGCTGCCCGGCAATCATGCCGCTGCAGCCCTTATTTCGTTATCCGAATGAGCGGACGAAATCACTTGCGGGGGTTGTAATACATGACTCTCCCATTAAACAGGTGCAGCTCCGCCTTCCACTTGCGACCCAGGTGCTTGCAGAGCTCATTGGCTTTGCACTTGTCCCCGTGGGTGGAATCATCGGGAAGAACCGCCTGCACATACGGAATGCTCTGATCCTCGCGGGATTCGCTGCCCAGACCAAGGACAATATAACGGTATAAGCTGTCGATTCCTTTCAGGTAGAACCATCGGTTCTCACCCTCGGCTCGGGTTTCAATCGTGTATGGAAACGCTGCCCGGGCATAGTCCCAACCTAGCTGCCTGCCGGTCTGTGCCAGTTGTTCTTTGTAGCTCAGCAGGGCATCCTTCAACTCTTCCAAGGTTAAAGAGGAGATGCTCGACCCTTCAACCAGCTTAATGAAAGCGCTTTGAGCCATATATAAACACCTGCCTAATGTAATCTCTCCCCCATGATAGCATTCCGCTTACCGATTGACAATAACTCCCTGGCGGATCAGGTTCTTGCAGACGGAATAACTCCGTGCTCGGCAGCCTTCCCGGTCTTCGACGGAAGGCAAGCGGCTTTACAAAATAGAAGAAAGACCGGGATATATCCCGGCCTTCGTTAACCACATTAGAAAGTTTAAGTTCGTTAAAGCATTAAAATGGAACAAACTTTCTAATTGGCATAAAAAGCTTCCTCTAATACCGGGTTATTCGTCTTCGAAGAGGCTCCGTTAGGAGCTTTTTTTATGCAATCCAATAATCCATGTTGTACAAGCCTATGGTTACTACCCTGAACAGGGTCTCTAGAAAATGGCTTCCGTCTCAACAATAACCTTGACAAACTCGACATTGCGGTCTTCCGGACCTTTGACCGGCAGGCCGACCTGAACGTGATCCATAATGTAATCGATATTCTCCTGGGAGATTACCTCGCCGGGCAGCAGAATCGGAATGCCGGGAGGATAAACATAAATAAACTCCGCAATAATTCGTCCGGCGGATTCCTTAAACGGGATGATTTCCGTATCCCCGTAGAAAGCATCGCGCGGCGAAAGGGACAGCTGCGGGATTTCCGGAATCTGCACAACCAGCTCCCGGACTTCATTCACATTGCGATGCTGATCCGCGAGAGCAGTGAGCGCCTGCACCAGAACCTGGATCGATTCCTCCGTATCCCCGGGAGTGACCAGGCATAGAATGTTGTACATGTCGCTCAGCTCGACCTCGAGGTTGTAGTGCTCGCGCAGCCAGTTCTCGGCATCATAGCCGGTGATGCCCAGATGGCGGACATGAACCGTCAGCTTCGTGGGGTCGAAGTCATAGGTAGCTTCTGTCCCCAGAATTTCCTCTCCGAAGCAATACAGGTCCGGAATTTGGTTGATCCGCTTCCGCGCTTCGTTGGCGAGGCGGATCGTCGTCTCGGCAATTTCTCTGCCGTTCAGGGCCAAATTCCGCCTGGAGACATCCAGGGAGGCGAGCAGGATATAGGAGGTGGAGGTCGTTGTCAGCATACTGAAGATGGTCTGGACGCGTTTAGGACTAACGAGCCCTTCTTTTACATTGACATTCAGTATGGAGCTTTGGGTAAGCGAACCGCCAAGCTTGTGAACGCTCGTTGCGGCCATATCGGCTCCGGCTTCCATGGCCGATACAGGCAGCTTCTCGTGGAAATGA
Source organism: Paenibacillus residui (assembly GCF_042677205.1). Taxonomy (NCBI): domain Bacteria; kingdom Bacillati; phylum Bacillota; class Bacilli; order Caryophanales; family Paenibacillaceae; genus Paenibacillus; species Paenibacillus residui. Next base: position 39,368 of record NZ_JBHTIU010000036.1, on the reverse strand, counting down.
ATCAAGGCCCCATGGGCTTCATCCACCAGAACGGGAATGCGGTAGCTGTGTACGAGCTCTACGATCTCTTTCAGGTTGGCGCATACGCCGAAATAAGTCGGGTTTATGATCAAGACGGCTTTCGCATCCGGATGGATCTCGAGAGCCCTTCTGACCGAACGGGTCGTAATTCCGTGATCAATTCCCAGATTTTCATCGCGGGCCGGTGACAGGAACACCGGTTTCGCGCCGCAGAAGATAATCGCAGACATGACCGATTTGTGAACATTGCGGGGAACGATAATTTTATCCCCTTCGGAACAGACCGACATAATCATGGTCATGATCGCTCCGCTTGTACCCTGTACGGAAAAAAAGGTATAATCAGCATGGAATGCATTGGCAGCCAGTTTCTGCGCTTCCTCAATGACGCCCATCGGCTGATGCAGGTCGTCCAGTGGGGCGATGTTAATCAGATCGATGGAGAGAGCGTTGTCTCCTATAAACTGTCTGAAATCGGGGTCCATCCCGATGCCTTTTTTATGTCCGGGTATATGAAATTGGATCGGATTGCGTTCCGCATGCTGAACAAGAGCGGAGAACAACGGGGTTCGACGATGATCCATTGTAACCTTCTTCCCTTCCGTATGAATTTCAACCAAGGGGCCTGTCCGTAATGCCCGTTTTGACCTGATTCCGTAACGGGTTCACTAAGCTCCCCTAAAGTGGTAAACAAAATGAGTATATCAAAATAGCAAAAGGATGCAAGAGAAATTTCTTGATCGGACGATGGACGAATAATGAAGAAGGCCATTGCCGCATGCTCGCTAATTATTATGGCCTTTCCCCGCAACAACTATTGGATGATCAGGCCAGATCACGTTCGTGCAAGAGGAGGAACCCAATTATGAAGAAACAAATGATCATCATCATGCTGCTGTTGATGACCGTGTTCATAGGCTTCGGCATTATTATACCTGTGCTGCCGGTCATCATCGGGGGCGGCGAAGGAGAGGGCATCCATCTAGCTCTGCTTCTTTCGCTGTACTCTGCCGTCTCCTTCGTCATGTCGCCTTGGTGGGGCGGCGTCTCCGACCGAATCGGCCGCAGGCCTGTCCTGCTAACCGGGCTGATCGGCTTCAGCCTGAGCTTCTTTCTGTTCGGTATTGCCGGTGATAACCTGTGGCTCATGTATGCGTCCCGAATTATAGGGGGTGCTTTCTCCGGGGCCGTTACCTCATGTGCGGTAGCCTATGTCGCGGACATTACCAGCGAGGAGAATCGGACGAAGGGTATGGGGCTCGTCGGGATGTCCATCGGGCTCGGATTTCTGTTTGGCCCCGCCTTGGGAGGAATATTAAGTTTATGGGGCACGCATATTCCCTTCCTGGCCTCGTCATTACTTTCTTTGTTAACCTTTGTGTTCGCTTTCCGTTTTCTAACGGAATCGCTGCCGCAAGCCGTCCGCAAGCAGAGGTCGGAGCAGCCGCGAACTTCGAGATGGACGGCCTTCCATGGGCCGCTTAAATATTTGTATATTCTGTCTTTCTTTGTCACGTTTACACTCGCCGGTTTGGAGACGACCTTCCAGCTGTTTCAAATGATGAAGATTGGCATCGGCTCTTACGAGGCCGGCTGGATGTTCTTTGTCAGCGGATTGGTCGGTGCATTAATTCAAGGCGGCGTAGTGCGCAGGTATATCAAGCCGGGAATGGAGAAGACGGCGATCCGGATCGGACTGCTGGTGTCCGCCATTGGCTTCTTGCTTATTCTTTATTCGACTAACGTCGTGACAGCAGCCATCTATCTTTCCGTATTTGGCGCAGGGAATGCACTGATTCGTCCGTGTGTTATCTCCCTGATAACCCAGAAAACGAATGTGGGGCAGGGAGTGGCCACCGGTCTGAATTCATCGATGGACAGCCTCGGCCGGATTGCCGGTCCGCTGATCGCTATGGCCTTGTATGGCTTGGAGGCTTCTCTGCCGTTTATCGTTGGAGCGGCACTTTGTGTGGCTGCCTTGACGCTGGTAGCCCAGTTTGTCCGTCTGGATAAGCGTTACAGCAGGTCGCAGGACGAAGCCACCCTCCAATAAGGGAGAGGGGCTCAAGAATCCTCCACAGAATAAAAAAAGGTGGTTGGGAAGGAAACTTCGCCAACCACCTTTTTTCTACCTGATTGAATTTTAATCTAAGCCGGCCAAGTTGATATGAATCGACCGGCCGTTACCAATGGCTTGTCCGCGTGCTCCCGGCTTCTAATGGGCAGGAGCCGGCAAGTCCTTGGCCTCTTCCTTCAGCTTGGCGATCAGCAGTTCTTTGCTTATCCCGTTGGCCTCTGCAATTTCAACCAGAGTCTTCCCTTCCTTAAGCAGGGAAGATAGCGCTTCCTCGGTAATGCCGATAATGGCAGCGACTTTTCCGGGGTTGAAATGGTTCAGGGTGTCATGTCTCATCGATTTCCACCGGTCTTTGTGCAGAGCCTTGATTCCTTTCTGCTTGACCATGTAGGTGATATGATCGTTCATGTAAGCTTTGATCTTCTCAGCCTTCTCCGCAGTCAATTTGCCGGCGATTACCGCATCATTGATTTTCTGGTTTCGGAGGGCAAGCAGCTTACCGATCAGGTCGCTTTCGCTTATTCCGCGGGATTGGGCAACGTCTGACAAGCTTTTGCCTTGCTTTAATTCTTTGACGAGGTCCTCCTTGGTTATTCCGAGCAGTGAGGCAGTCTCCTTAAGAATGGGCAGCGCCGATTTTCCGTCTTTCCCGTCTTGGTTAGAGCGGTGACGACGGTCGCGCAGCTGTTTGATCCGGTCATTCTTTTCCTTGGTCCAGCTTCTTTCCAACGCTCCGGACTTGCCGGAATCTTTAGCCAATCCGTAGGCTATATTTCCGCTGAAGACGAGCGATAGCACGAGTGCCGTCGTTACGATCGTTTTTGACCTCATAACGTTCACCTTCCTTTCCTGATGGTAAGCCGGTCCTTCTCTCCCTATATGTATAAAATAACCCAAAAACATTAATTTAAATTTAAAAACAGATTAAATAACTTTAAAAGTTTGTAACTTTTTGTTACTAAACGGTTCATTAGACCTTCGCATACATGCCGGAAATCCCGAGAAGCGGCCTCCCATCTCCGCAATACTCCTTCAGGAGCTTAAGCTGCGTCAGGTGCTGCCTATCCAAATGCCCGGTTTCGGGTTTTCCCTGCTAGAAAGCAATACGGTATAACGGGACCAAGGTTTCAAAAGTTTGCTCCGCTAACCCGATCAGCTTCTTGCCGTTCTTGAGCAGCGGGTCATTCCTTTCAATTCGCAGTCCGCACAGCACTTCCGCTTTCTTTACCTTCTTGAGCTTATCCATCCACTGAATCCAGTCTTCTTCATTCATGTCCCGATGGGGCACGGTCTCCGGCCGGGTATGATCGTCGGACCAATAGAAGTGATCGGGGATGGCCTGCTTCACTTCCGCCAGGTTATCCAGCAGCTTATCGGCAAAAACCGCCTTGTTCGTGCTTTCATAAATGATAGCGAACTGCAGGAACAGGTGAGTCGACCACAAGCCCAGTTGGAAGTGGGGATGAGCTTTATAGCCTCTTCTGTTATTCGCCCAAGCAACCCAGGTGTCATTCGGGGGGTTAACGGTCCGCCGGGCATGCTTGGCTACATGGGGAAACATCGGTTCTCCGCATAGAGCGGACAGCGATGGAGCCAGCAGCTCGCCAAGCTCCGTTAATTTCGGGCGAATTATTCCGATAATGGCTTCCATTCTGGGCTCCAGCCCGTCTATAGTTAGTGCTTTGAAATCTTGTTGGCTAAATCCTTGAAAAGTCATTGGTGATTCCTCCAGTGTGCTTGAACTGATTTATTCGTTAGTTTACATTAACTATAGCATATCTAAACCTGCGATGATGGATCAGCCTCTTCCGGCCATCCTTATTACCTACAAGCTACCTATTCCTCGATTAACCGGAGATAGGAAAAGCCTCTCATGGAAGCCCTTTCGAAGATGCTGTCCCGTCTAAACTAAATTCTCCTTGAGAGTGCAGCAGGTTCCGAATCCATTCCGGGAGCCCCCGTCCTTAAAGCATTCGAGCTATCGCGAAGGGGAACACCAAGCTCGAAATGCCGCCGTGGATCCGTTAAATTATTCTTTTGAGAGTTTTCTCCTCATAAATAGGTTTCTATTGAAGATTTTTTGTCTAAGCTATAAACAGAAGGACGAGATCAATCCCGAAGTCTCAGCCCCGACATGCAATCTTGGACATTCAACCAAATTTCTCCCCGCAGCAAGATTTAATCATTAAACCAAGTTGCTAAAACATAATAATGGTAATAAGATATTGTAAAAGGATAAGTTGTCTGAACATTCTGTCAAGTAAGTGCGATGGGGGAGGGATCGGCCGTGAGCAATGGGCACGAAGTGGAGTATTGCAACTTAGAATTGCGGTTTGATCGCCGTCAAATCCGGAACTTCATCAAGGCGTTGATTCAGGAAGGGTTCTCATTATACTGGAATGAAAACGATACCCAGTTCATCATCTCCGTCCGCACAGGCAGGAAACTCGTCAAATTGAAATTTGAGCGGATCGGGGAACGTTTCAAGATGGTGGGAAGCTACTCTTTTAAAGATGAGAAGCTTTCGGAATTGATGGAAAAAATGATAGGCGACACAAGAGGGCATGCGGTGGTCAAGAGGTTTAAGGAAAGACAGATATTGATAGAAAGCATCATGTTCGGTGAAATAATTCGGATGGTTGAGATTTCCGGGGTGGACCATAAAATAATTTTTCAGAGGGATCCTATGGTTACTTTAGAAGAAATGACGGAAGCACTCAAGTCGACACGTATAGAAGAGCGGATACCGGTTTTGCGAATGGAATTGGATTATGAGCTGGCCAACCTGCAGGAAGCGTTGGAGCGCGGCAACTACAGTGAGATTATGGAGATTAAGAAAAAGCTGGAGGAGCTGCGCAGAGAAATGCTCACGCTGGAGATGTGAGAAGTGAAGGGAACAGTCAAGAGCTAGGCAAAAAAATCTTTCGCATGATTCATTGCGGAGATTTTTTTGATTTACGGATGTACGGTAAAAGTGGAAGGCCGGCATCGATGCCGGCCCAGGTCATAACAGAAACCTATCCCCTCATTTAAAGGACGCCGTAAGGCGTTCTTTTTGTTACCACATAGGAATCTTTAAGTTCTTTACAGTGTTAATACGATGAAAATATAGATTCCTATTGGCATAAAAAGCTTCCTCTAATACCGGGTTATTCTTCTTCGAAGAGGCTCCGTTAGGAGCTTTTTTTACCGATCATCCTAAATAATTTTAATGCTGCAATTTTCGGAAGACATGATAGCTTCTTTGAGCGCATTCGGAGATGGCAATGGGGTGGAAGCCGCTGACATCGGCATACAAGGTATCGTTTAGCGGCGAGATCCACTTCTCGGGAAGCGCCGCCGCTCCAAGCGATGCGCCAAGAATGGAACCGACGGTGGCGCCGTTGCAATCGGTGTCCCAGCCGCCAAGTACGGCTGTCGTAATGCCTTTCTCGAAATCGCCTCCGGAATGAATGAGAGCAGCCGCGCATAATGCAGCATTATTATTGGTATGAACATGGTGATAGTGCTTAAATGTCTCCCATATTTTACTCACCAATTCTAATGTGTCTTCCGTTTCCTCAGCAATTTTGACCGCTATGGCGATATCTTCTGCAAGACGGCTGCGTTTCGGTATTTCACTCAATCCGATCTCGACAATTCGCTTCATATCACTTTCAACGAATGCGGCGGCAATCATAGCCGAGCAGAACATGGCGCCGTAAATACCATTCTTCACATGGGAGAAGGAAGCGTCCCGCCAAGCAAGCTCGGCTGCAAGCTGGGGCTGGCCGGCAGCACCGTATGCATAGCCGTCCACACGAATCTGGGCGCCGATCCATTCGCGGTAGGGATTCAAATAAGAACGTACCCAATGGATATGTTTCTCCCAGTCATCCGGCTGGGCGCCGCTAATATGTGAAGTGACACGAGCGAAATTAAGATAGGACTGCGCTTCAGCCGTGAATACCTGCCCGAATGATAACTGGCGATGCCACAGCTTACCCACGTCCCAGGAGTTGAAATCAAGCCCGCGCTCCTCAAGCATGAGCAGGCCAAGAACGGTATAACGAATATCATCGTCCGTTTCCATAAAGCGAATGTTTTCCCGGCAGCTGGCCAAGCTGCACCATCGGGCTATCTCGATACCGTACTCGGCCTCTGCAGTTGATTCGCCCGGTGTATAATGGCGAATCGGCCATTGCCCTGCGCCTTCAAACCACAATTTAATATTGTGCCAACCGGGTCTGCCGCCGGAGCCTTGCATGAAGGGAAGAGACTCCAGAGGTTTTCCGAGCGCACAACCGGCAGAACGGCCGAGCCAAGCACCATGAAATTTATCCTGCCATTTAAGTTCATCCCAGTTTCCGGACAATATTCTCGGTCCGTCCGGACGTTCGGCGCGAATGGCTTCCAATTCCGACGGCTCGATATACTTGAAATCCGCACGTGGCTCAAGAGCCATTAAAGCCCGGTATACTTCCATTAGCTTTACTTCGTCTGTGCCGGCCGCTTCCAGACGTTCGGCCATCCCTTCTACATTACAGCCTTCTTCTCCGCGCTGTCTTATTTCTTCCCGAACCAATTCCCTCAGTCCAAACCATTTCGTCATAACGGCTGCCCTCCTGAAATACGTGAAATCAACATATGCCTTGATTATAACCAGCCATGCCGGCAATGGCTTCTCAAATTAGGAAAGCATAATTCTCATTTTTTGCTCATTCCGTAACCCCCATAGATTGCCGATAACGGATCGGAGACATGCCGACAGTCTCTTTAAAAACGCGGTAAAAGGTCGGCAAGCTTTGAAAGCCGCATTCGAATGCAATATCAGCAACAGCTTTGTCCGTTCCCGCCAATTCCCGCTTGGCCGCCTGGATACGCAGCAAGGAAACATACTCCGAGAAACGGTAACCGGTCGTTTCCAGAAACGCGCGGCTCACGCGCGAGACGCTTAAACCAAGTTCATCAGCCAATTCCGCTAAGCTGACCGGCCCGGTGTAACGCTGCTCGACCAAAGCGGCCAGCGACTGCACCTGGCGAACGGACTGTACCATATTATGCCTCTCATCATCTGTTAGCAAACCGTTGTAATGTCGCAGAAGACGGCCGCATAGCTGAATGAGAGCGCTTTTGGCCATTACCAAATAACCCGGGGACTTCTCCCGCAGTTCTTCCGCTATAGCCAGCACCCAAGGAGTAAGCTGTTTGGCGAGGGGCGAGCCGCCAATAATATGATTGCAAAAATGTGTGGAGCGATAGGAGAATGGCAGCAGCAGACCAGGATCCTCCGCCAGCAGCAGCGCGGGATCAAAGTTTATAAAAAGATAGCGGCTCGGGTCGTCGGGGGCAGACTGGGCAATATGCCGTTCCTCATTATTGACCAGGAATAAGTCGCCGGGATTAGCCGCATATTGTTTATTCCCGAAGAAAAAACAGCCTTTGCCTGTTAAACAAAGGCCGATCTCCAGACTCGCATGCACATGAGGCGGCTGCCGATAAGTGGCGGGAGTCCATTCGAAAGCATTGATAGCAATGGGATGATCATAAGTAATATGAAGTTTCATTATGATCCAATGCCTCCAGACAATAATTAATTTATGGGGCTAGGTATATAGGACAAGGGATGAGTTCAGCAGGCACTGCTGTTTACTTTCATACATACATTTTGGGGTATTTCTACCTTGAAAATCCGTCTATTTTACCGTCTGCAGGCATCGTTGCAAGCGGAGCGGCACGTCTACCTTGAAAATCCGTCTATTTTCACCGTCTGCTGGTGCCGTGCAAACGGAATGGCGCGTCTAACTGTATTTTGTACAGGTAGATTCAAGCGAATGGGCGAAAATGATCAAACTAACTGGATAAACTACAGTTAAAATGGGCAACTGTGGGCGAAACGGCTGTTTTGGCGCAAACTAACTGTAGGTTTTCCAGTTAGTTTCCATATTTCTTCCGAATATAGAAATCTAACTGTATGAAATCCATTTAGTTTTCAAATTTCACACTATTGAAGCAATTCAACTCTATTCTACCTTGAAAACCCATCCATTTCATCATCTGATGGTGTCGCGGTTAGCGGCATGGGGGTCTAAATAAAAAGTAAAGTACGGCCAATGTAGGAACTTTAAACAACGGAAGGTCCTTATGCATTCGTTTTTGGAAGCGGCCGCTGTATACGTCAATCAAAACAAATAATTGTTTTATGCCTGGTGTCAAGAGGTGTATACGAAAGTAAAGACTAGTATATAGAACAGCGGGGAGCTTCTTTCTATACTAGAATTATGAAAGACTGCAGTGCAATTTGCAGCGAAAACTATAACGAAATATACCGGAGGGGTAAAATTTGAAGAGCAAAAAGGCACTTGCAATGATCTCCTTGACGCTTGCAGTGGCGATTACAGGCTGCGGCGGCAAAACGTCCCCTGAGCCAAGCCATTCACCTGGAAATTCCAAGGAACCGGCCGAAACAACAGGCACAGGAAACGGCAGTGATATTATTGAGGTTTCAACGGTTTCGCCAAGCGATCCCTACTTGAAATTTGACGAAGGGGAAAGCTTCGACAAAAACTCAGTTTATGATGCTTATGAAAAAGATATCGGTGTAAAAATTACAAACAAATGGGTTGCAGATATAAGCCAATTTAAAGAGAAGGTAAAAATCACCATTGCATCCGACGATCTTCCGGATTTCTTGCTTGTAAACGCTACACAGCTTAAAGAGCTTACTGAAGCGGATATGATTATGGATTTGACAGAGATTTATGAACAGCATGCTACGGAAGAGACGAAAAAGTTTCTGACCATGGACGGCGGCATGCAAATGAAAACAGCGATGATCGACGGGAAAATGATGGGTATTCCTAGCTCATATAACCCGTTCAACTATCAATACTTGTTCGTCCGTACGGACTGGCTGAAGGAGCTGGGCCTGCCTGAGCCTAAAACAATGGATGATTTCATGAAAATTGCCGAAGCGTTCAAAACGAAAAATCCTGGCGGCACAAAAGAAGCTTTCGGTATTGCGGTCAGCAAAAGCCCATTTAGTATAGAGACAGGCGTGACCGGTCTGAGAACGTTCTTGAACGGCTATCATGCTTATGAAAACATTTGGATGGAAGACGGGAACGGCGGTTTGATGAACAGTGATATTCAGCCCGAGATGAAGCAGGCTCTTGCAGCGCTGCAGGACATGTTCAAAAAAGGGTTGATCGATCCGGAGTTTGCGGTTAAAGATACGGAAAAAGCTGCTGAGCTAATCTACAACGGCAGCATCGGCATGGTATTTGGCGCTTCCTGGACTCCGGCGCAGCTTGCGCAAGGCGCTGTGAAAGACGGCAAGGTTGTTCAAGAATGGGGAGTGTTCCCTATCCCTTCCGTAGATAACAAGCCTACATTGAATCAAATCGGTCTTGGCGTTGATGAGTATTATGCCATCTCTAAACAAGCCAAGCATCCGGAAGGCGTGATCCGTTTGCTAAACCAATGGATTACAGTAAGCAACAATCCGACGGAAGAGCAAAAAGTGTATGAGTATGGTAAAGACCGCGTTGAAAAAGGCAACAACTACTGGCTGCTTAATCCGCTTCGAGTAGGCAAACAGTTTGACAATAACGGCGAAATCTTGCCCAAAGCCATTGAAAACAAAGACGAAAGCATACTTGAGACCAAAGATCAGAGAACACGTTATGCACGCGCTATGGAATACGTTGAAGGCGATACAAGCATGTGGTGGGAATACTTAATTTCCGGTCCTAAGGGAGCCTACTCTCATATTCCGGAAATTCAAAAAAACAAACAATACCTGCAAAACAAATTCTACGGCGCACCTACTCCGGCGATGGCAGACCGTCAAGAAATTTTAATCAAGAAACGTGATGAAATATTCATCAAAATCATTATGAACCAAGTATCCGTAGACGAGTTCGATAAATTCGTTGAAGAGTGGAAGAAGCTTGGCGGCGATGAAATCACGAAAGAAGTTAACGAGTGGTATAAGTCGCTTAAATAGAATCTGTACGCAGGGAGGGATTGATTCTATGCAATCCCTCCTTTTTTGAACAACCAGGTTCTTGAGCAAGGAAAGCACAGCATGAAAAGTGAATCAGCGAGGTGAAGATATGAATAGACTGACGCGCAGGTGGAAGAAGGAATGGCCGCTTCATTTGATGCTGCTGCCGGGTTTGGCTTTTATTATTATTTTTAGTTACATTCCTATGACAGGAATCATGATGGCTTTTCAAAAATATGTACCGAACAAAGGGTTGTTCGGCTCCCCGTTTATCGGATGGAGGAACTTCCAATTGTTAATGGATTATCCGGATATCGGCCGCATTTTCTTTAACACGGTCTATATTGCTGTAATGAAAATAATTGCCGGTTTGTTCGTGCCGATTACCATTGCTATTTTGCTAAATGAATTGCGCAGAGAGTGGATCAAAAGAACGTTCCAAACATTGGTCTATTTGCCCCATTTTTATCCTGGGTGTTGCTGAGCGGTATTTTGGTCGATATTTTGTCTCCTTCCTCCGGCGTATTTAACCAAATGCTCGGATGGTTCGGCATTGAGCCGATCTTCTTTCTCGGCGACAATAACTGGTTCCCTTATGTCATGGTCATCTCCGATGTATGGAAAGAATTTGGATTTGGCACCATTGTTTATTTGGCGGCGCTGACGGGAATTAACCCTACGCTTTATGAAGCCGCTGAAATTGACGGCGCGGGCCGCTGGAAACAAACGCTTCACGTGACGCTGCCGGGCATGATGCCGATCATAGTTCTTATGCTTACGCTTAATATCGGCAATGTGCTGAATGCCGGATTTGATCAAATATTTAACCTGTACAGCGCACCGGTTTATGAAAGCGCCGATATCATTGATACTTTCGTCTACCGCATGGGGATACAGCAAGCGCAGTTCGGATTTGCCACAGCTGTCGGCTTATTGAAATCAGTCGTATCCTTTATTTTCATTTCCGTATCCTACGTACTCGCATACCGGTTAGCGAATTACCGTATTTTCTAATTGCGGAAAAGCCGGTCATTCAGAAAGGAGACAGACCGTGGTCATTAAACCGTCATTCGGAAGAAGGGCTTTTCTAGTTTGCAATCTAATCTTTCTTGCGTTTATATCTTTTTTATGCTTAATGCCGATTATTCATATTTTGGCGCTTTCCTTTAGCTCGGGTTCGGCGGCGGCAGCCGGCAAGGTTGGGCTGTGGCCTGTAGAATTTACAACGGCGGCTTATGATAACGTGTTCGGCAAGCCTGAATATTTAAGAGCCTTTGGCGTTTCTATTCAACGGGTTGTAGCAGGGACGGCATTAAGCATGCTTTTAACGATCGTTACAGCCTATCCTTTATCCAAGGACCGCAATACGTTTCGTCTAAGAACCGTTTATGCCTGGATATTCGTTTTTACGATTTTGTTCAACGGCGGATTAATTCCTACCTATTTGACCATCAAAAGCTTGGGACTTATTGATTCCCTCGGAGCGCTGGTGCTTCCTACGGCGGTTAACGTGTTCAATGTCATCCTGCTATTAAACTTTTACCGCAATTTGCCCAAGGAGCTCGAGGATGCTTCACGGATTGACGGAGCCGGGCATTTTGCAACACTATGGAAAATATATGTTCCGCTATCGTTGCCCGCACTGGCGACAACGGGGCTTTTTACGATGGTAGGGCATTGGAATAGCTGGTTCGACGGCATGCTTTATATGAATCATACGGAAAATTACCCGCTGCAAACCTTCCTGCAAACCGTTATTATTAAGATGGATTTCCGATTTATTAAATCAGAAAATGTGGAACTCATGCTCCAGCTGTCCGACCGTACAAGCAGGGCGGCACAAATCTTCGTTGCGGCTTTCCCGATTCTTATTGTCTATCCATTCTTGCAGCGGTTTTTCATTAAAGGCATTGTAATGGGAAGTGTAAAAGAATAGACAGGAAGGTCGTAGATCTCGGGCACAGGAGAACAAACGATGAAAAGAATATTCTTTTTACAGGATTCCTCCATATTCAAAAAAATAATGGCTGCCTTTTTGGCGGCCTTGCTGCCGCTTATGGCCATTACCTGGATGATTAATGAGCAGGGGGCCAATAATATCCGCAGTGAAATATCCGATTCGATTTTAAATACGACGCGGTTTTATTTAGACTCTCTGGATAAGGAGGCAGAGCGGATCAGCCGATATTTGCCTAACTACGTCATGGACAGGGATTTAATGGAAGTGGCGGCGACAGGCGAGCAGATGAACTCCTATGAGCGGTCCTATAAAATATTGGATATTCAGCACCGCCTGGATTTGATGAAAAATTCCAGTCCGTTTATTCGCGAGGCAAAGGCGTACATTCCGCATATCGAGCGCACTGTGCTGAGCAACAGCTTTGAAACCATGCTGAATGAGGAAGAATATGAAGCGATGCAGCCAGGCAGGAAGCTTTATACCGAGCCCTTTATTTATTGGCAGGACCGGCTGTTTATTACGATGCAGTACCCTGCAGCCAAGAAGGAACCGCTCTATGTGGTGGGCGTAGAGCTCTCAACCGGAAAAATTAAAGAAACATTGGCGCAAATCGGCAACAGCAGGGGAGGCCAGACCGTATTGGTTAATCTGGAGCGCGGCTGGGAAATCAATAGCGGCTCCGACTTGGAATTGCATGATCTGATGAAGCAGTTGGCTTTCGAAAAGCAGGCTGCGAAAATGGATGAAGGCTATGATACGATCCATTATAAAAGTAAGCGATTTCTAACCGTATTCAAGTATTCCAGCCTCTGGAATTCATACATGATAACAAGCATACCGGAAGAGAAGGTTCTCGGTTCATTGCAAGTATATAAAACTTTGTTTTGGTGGGCTTGTGTGCTTGCCGTTTTTATTGTGCTGTTCTTTACCTATTTTTTAATCCGGTTAATATACCGTCCGTTGATAAAGCTGGTGCGTTCCTTCCGCCGCATGCAGCAAAACGAGCTGGAGCCGATCGTGATCGATCGCGGGAAGGACGAGTTCGGCTATTTATACCAGGCTTTTAACGATACGGTGAAATCTTTGAAAACACTGATTGAGGAAAATTATGAGCAGCAAATTCGCACTCAGCGCTCGGAGCTGAAAAGATTGCAATCACAAATTAATCCTCATTTTTTATATAATTGCTTTTTTGTGCTTTGCCGTTTGATTAAATCCGATAGCAGAAGGAAAAGGCCTACCGGTTCTGTTTATACATCGGACAATATTTTCAGTTCATTACTCGCCATAATGATGACGACATCCCGCTGGAGATGGAGCTTGAGCATTCCCGCACTTATGTGGAGATGCAGTCGATCTGTTACGGGGATCGAATACAAGTGCTGTTTGAAGTCGAAGCCCCGCCGATTGAAGTCCCTCGGTTGATTTTGCAGCCTATTATTGAAAATGCCTATAAGTACGCCCTCGGCAATATGCCGGGCACGGGCGAGCTATGGGTACACAGCAAGCTGCGAAATGATGCTTTTTATATTTATGTAGAAGATAACGGCGAGTTCATTACGGACGACGAGATAGAAGCGCTTGGCAAGAGGCTGCGTTATTCAACGAACCAGATGGAGGAGACAACCGGGCTGCTTAATGTTCATCGCAGAATTCAGCTTCGTTATGGAGAAGAGTTTGGGATTACCGTGTCACGCTCTGAGCTTGGCGGGCTTCAAGCTATTATTAAACTGAGCATGAGCTAAGGAGGAATCGCCATGTACAGGCTTTTGATCGTAGATGATCTGCCGATTATTGTAGATGGTCTTCTGGAGTTGTTCGAGAAGACGGAGCATTTGGAGCTTGAAATCATGAAAGCTTATTCCGGCGAAGAAGCGTTGGAAGTGCTGTCTCATCACCGGATGGATATTGTGATTTCGGATATTAAGATGTCCGGCATTGAGGGCATTGAGCTTCTGCAGGAAATAAAATCGCAGTGGCCGGAGTGCAAAGTTATTTTATTGACGGGGTACAATGATTTTCACTATGCGAAGAGCGCCCTTACGTTTGGTGCCTTTGATTATTTGCTGAAAGTGGAAAGCGACGAGAAGATCATCCATGCCGTTGAACGGGCGATAGAGAAAATTGAAGAGGAACAGGATCAGGCGCAAATGATCTTGCGGGCCCAGGCCAAAATGAGAATAGCGCTGCCTTCCTTGCAGAAGGAATATATTTGGGGCTTATTGCAAGGCAAGACTATGACGGGGCAGCAGCTTCGGGACGCTTTTGCGGAAATTGACATTCCTCTTGACGCATCGCTGCCTGTCTATTTGCTGATTGGCCGGATCGATGCCTGGAAGGAAATATTTACGGCGCCGGACAAGGCTTTGCTCGCTTACGCTCTGCAAAATATCGGTGATGAGTATTTATCCGCCCATGTGCGCTGCTTCTCAGTCGTATTTGACATGAACAAAATGGTGTGGATCTTTCAGCCTAAAGCCAGTCCGGAGTTAACGGCGGATACCGGTACTGCGGAATGGGCCAAGGCATACCGCTATGTGAGCGGCAATTTGGAGACGATACAGGCTACCGGCAAAAAGCTGCTGAGCCTCTCCGTATCTTTTCTTATCGGCAGTGAGGCAGTCCCATGGAATCGGCTGTCGGATCGTTTTCATGCGATGAAATACGGTCTTGTGCAAGGCCATGGTTTGTTCCATGAAATCATTATGACAGATAAAGATATTCAGAAGTCCGCGGAAAAAGAGAAGGTGAAAAGCTATCATGACGGCTTTATTCACGCTCGCGTACAGCTGCTGATGAGCTGTCTTGAAAATAATCACCGCGAGCAGTTCAATAAACTTTTTGTTGAATTGACAGACATCTGGAAAGATCCGGATACTTCTGATGGGCGCAAGGTTGAGCTGTACCATTCCATATCTGCGGTATTTCTGGCGCATTTGCACAAAAATAAAGAGATGCGAGACTATATGAATACCCAGATCAATTTGGATATGCTGTTCCGCCAGGAGGAGACCGCTTCGTGGACGGAGCTAATTCCGTATTATTGGCAAATTGCGGACTGCTTTTTTGAATGGAATGCGATTAGAGGAACAGAGCTGCCGACGGAGATCGTGGGTAAGGTGCACCGCTATATAGAGGAGCATATTGCGGACGATATATCCCTAACCGCTCTTGGGGATTATGTCAGCTTGAATCCCTCGTATCTATCAAGGCTATACAAGCAGATAACGGGAATCGGACTCTCTAAATACGTAAATGATTACCGCAATGTCATTGCAAAGGACATGCTGCTCAATACATCCATGAAGGTCAATGAAATTGCCGCCAAGCTCGGCTATAATTCAGCGCTTGCCTTTTTCCGCTTCTTTAAGAAGCAAAATGATATGACGCCGCAGGATTTTCGGACGGCCCGCGCCGAAACGGTGCAGCAAGGTCAATAAATGTATATGGAATGTAAGCAATGATCTCTTTATGATGCACGGTGTCACCCCTTACAATGAAATTAGGATGCAATTGTATATGCAAGGGGGAAGAGCATTGAAAACATTAACGGCTGTACTGTTAGGCGCAGGCAGCAGAGGAAGATACATCTATGGACCGTATGCGGAAAAATTTCCGAATGAGCTGAAGTTTGTTGCGGTAGCCGAGCCGGATGATGAACGCAGGCAACGTTTTGCGGAGATTCATCAAATCGCTGAAGAGCATGTTTATAATTCTTGGGAAAAAGCATTCGAGCAGGGAAAAATAGCCGACGTGATGATCATCTGCACGCTTGATCGGATGCATTATATACCGGCAATGAAAGCGCTGGAGCTTGGCTACCATGTCATGCTGGAGAAGCCGATGTCGCCGAATGTACGGGAATGCATAGAACTGGAGCAAGCTTCCCTTAAGCATAAGCGGTTGCTGGTGGTCACGCATGTGCTTCGCTATTCCCCGTTCTGGTCGGGCATCAAGAAATGCGTCGAGGACGGGGAGCTGGGTGCAATCGGTACCATTCAGTTAACGGAGAACGTAGGCTATCACCATATGGTTCATAGCTACGTACGCGGCAATTGGCGCAATTCCGAGGAAACAAGCCCGATGATTTTGGCCAAATCCTGCCATGACCTGGACCTCATCTCCTGGCTGATGGATGAGCCGTGCACAGCGGTCAGCTCCTTTGGCTCATTGCTTCATTTTAAACCCGAGAACGCGCCGGAGGGTTCGACGGACCGCTGCATCGATGGTTGCGAAGTGGAGAGGGAATGTGCTTTTTCAGCGATTAAAATGTATTTGCAGCAGCCAGCCGACCAATGGGCGCGCTATATGACGCACGATTTATCACGGGAAGGCATTATACGGGCGCTTAAGGAAGGACCGTTCGGCCGCTGCGTCTATCGCTGCGATAACAATGTTGTCGATCATCAAGTCGTCAATATGGAATTTGCCAGCGGCGCCAACGCTAACTTTATTATGTCGGGATTAACCAAGAGCGGTACTCGCCGTGTGCAAATTATGGGTACGCAGGGAGAGATCATCGGCGACATGGATAAAGGCTCATTTACGCTGTACCGCTATGCGACGGGCGAAGAGATTGAAATTAAATGCAGCGTGCAGGAAGACGGCCACGGCGGAGGCGATGAGCGTATGGTGAGCTCCTTCCTCAAAAATGTACATCAGTTCGACCGCAACCCATCCCAAGGTCTTACCTCGGCTACAGCTTCGTTGCAAAGCCATTTGATTGCCTTCGCTTCCGAACGATCTCGTTTACAGCAAGGCAGAAGCATAAAGCTGACTGAGATGTATGAGAAGGAAGAAGCGGGCGTTTAATTGAGAAATCTGCGGAAAGCGCAGTAATAATGGCGGACATCCGCGGCGTCCGGGCTTGGGAAGAGCGTACCCCGGAGGCCGCACAAGTTCGCGGGCTAAGAAAGGAAGGGGGAATGAAATTTTTTTGTTATTGAAAGCGATTCCAAAGAAGGCTTGTGCCGGATTTTGTGAAAGGGGGGATCCATTCGGGTATTCATCACAAAGCAAAGATTTCAGGCATACCTACACTCGAGATTAAGAAAAGGAGTTGACCCAGATGATTTAGAATAAGAAATGGGGATCCGTCCTGATGGCAGCAGTATTGCTGATGTCCCCGGTTTCGGCAGTGCAGGCGAAATCGCCTGTTCCGGCAGCATCTTCGGCAGTGGAGGAGACGCAATTCCGCAATCTTGCGGCCGATCTCCCTTATGAATGGTCCGAGGAGCCGGAAGCGTCGCGTCCTGACGTCGGGTACAAGCTTACGGACGGAAAATACGGCACATTGGACATGAATGACCCGGCATGGGTAGGGCATCTGCGTGGAAAAACGCGGGAGGTCGTCTTCGATCTCGGTGAGGAAAAGTCAATCGGAAAGATTACAGCTCACTTTTTCCAAGATTATCCCACCAACTCGATCCTCGTGCCGCTGACGGTATCGATGTATGTCTCCGACGATAAAGAAAATTGGGGACTGCTTTCCCATAACGCCACCCAGCTGCTCTGGGGGGAAGGACCGCCAAGACAGGAGACCTTCGAATGGGACGGCAGCCGGGATGGAATCAAAGGCGGTTATGCGGACGGCAAGCTGGCTTATGCCCGTTATGTTAAAGTAACCTTTACGATGCATCCTTCGCAATGGTCATACATTGACGAAATCGAAATTATAGGTACGGATGACATGGTTGAGGGGGCCGTGAAGGTTTCTGCCGAGCAGCCTCGTTTTTTGGAGCCGGGAGAAGCTACGGCCGGTATCCGGAATCTGAATCTGCTGTATAACGGACAATATGCAGATGGTTTGGGTGACTGGAGCAAGGAACGGATCATCCCTAACATCAGTTATGTAAATAAAGACGGCGAGCCTGTCGACTGGCTTTTTGACGGCGTCCTATATCTCGGACTGGCTTCGCCGGCCGGCCGTGACTTCGGTGTCGGGCAAACGATCCTGGAGGACTGGAAGTGGTATTTGGATAAAACCTTCGCAGCCGCAGGGGATATGCAGCAGTTGAATGAGGCTGCAGTGGAAGTCGGAACCAAGCTGAACCAGCCTGATCATAAAGTGAAGGTTGTGCTAATGATTCCGAACCCGGGGGAATACGTAAACGACTTTGGCGACGTTGACGGTGACGGAGTATCCGAAAGCTTCAACGACTCTGTTGTCGGCCAAGAGAAAGCGCTCGAAAACCGGATAAAAGTGGTGCAGTGGTGGCTGGATCAGGTCCGCCAAAGATGGCAGGAGGCGAACTATTCCAATCTGGAGCTCGTCGGCATGTACTGGCTGGAAGAGCAAATCAGCACAAGCGAGACGGGCCCGGATTTGGTTAAAGCCGTAAGCGACCAAGTCCATAACATGAACCTGAAGTTTTTCTGGATTCCTCACTCCTTGGC
Organism: Paenibacillus residui; assembly: GCF_042677205.1. Classification (NCBI taxonomy): domain Bacteria; kingdom Bacillati; phylum Bacillota; class Bacilli; order Caryophanales; family Paenibacillaceae; genus Paenibacillus; species Paenibacillus residui. Next base: position 20,927 of record NZ_JBHTIU010000036.1, on the reverse strand, counting down.
TTATAAAAGCTTTATGTGGAAAGATTTAGGCTTTGATGCCGTGGCGCTTCAGCCTAACTATTTCTTCGGCGGAATGGATTCCGACCGCTTGGAAGACGCCGCGAACTTGGCCAAGCAGTATGGAATGTCGAACGAAATCGAGTTCGATGACCGGATGCTGACGGACGACGTATTCCGCGAGCGCTATATCGAATACTTGGATAGCGGCGTTAGAACTGGCCTGATGCAAAATGGCTTCAGAGCTTATTATCAAGGCAATAATGCCGTTTACAACTTAGGGGTGAGCAAGGACCCAAGTTTGCGTTTAATGTATGACTGGCTGTACCAGTATTTGAACGGAACGTACACGATTGACAGCAGCCCGACGCTGGAGACGATGGCGGAGCTTGTAAGGGGTTATGTCGCGTCGAATGAAATCAATGCGGCTTTTGGCGATGAGTTGTCGTATCGATTGCAGATCATCAAGCTTCTTCTGGACGAAAACAAGCCGAAGGACGCCGTAACGTATATGCAGGATTTTCTCGCGCACATTCACGACCCGGCCGTGCAAGCGCAGGGGTTGATTTCGGCCTCGGCGGCAACGCTGCTTGATACTTACGCCCAAGTTCTCATTCAAACTTGGTCTGAAGGCTGGGGCCTCAGCAATCTGGCTCAAGGTCTAAGCTATACAATTTCGCGACCGCCTAACAGCAGCTATCCCGATTCCGGGAATGAGCTTACGAACGGCCTATTCGGCGGGACGGATTTCCGCAACGAGCAGTGGCAGGGTCATGCGGGAAGCGCCTACCCTGAGGAACGAAGCCGCACCATCACATTTGATTTGGGCCGCAACAAATCGATCGGGGTAGTTAGAGCCCATTTTCTTCAGGATCAAGGACCCGGCATCTATGCCATAATGCATAGTAACTCTAATAAAAGCCATGGGAGCAGCGTTACTTTCACGCTGTGACCTATGGCTTCTGCTTTTGAATCGGGTGTTGATAACCCATGGGAAATATGTGCCGGAGATATTTAGTCAATCGGCTGGAGGCGGAAGTCCGTGCAGCGGGGGAATGAAAGTGGTTACCAGAGAGAGTTTTAGCGTCGTATTCCAGCCAACCGAATAATTTGTATCAATTCCGTTGTTAACGTGTGCATAAATATGGTATTGTAGAAGCAGAGGTGAACATGATGAGCGTAACGATCAAAGACATAGCGAAGTTGGCCAACGTTTCGCACACTACGGTTTCGAGAGCGCTTAATGGAAGTCCCTTGATCAACCGGGAGACGAAGGAGAAAATACAGGAAATTGCCAGGAAACTCCATTATACGCCCAATTTCAGTGCGAAGAGCCTTGTTCTGGATCGTTCCTACAACCTCGGGTTGTTTTTCTCGACGTTAAATGAAGGGACCTCTGCGGGCTTCTTCTTCGAATCGGTTCGGGGAGTCAACAGCGTGATCAAAGGGACCTATAATCTGGTCGTTCGCGGCATCGATGATTATACGGATTTTAAGGGGATATCGCGGAAAAGCTTCGACGGTCTTCTGGTGATGAGCCAAAGCGCCAAGGACGATGACTTCATCCGTCATGTCCGGGATATGCAAATACCATGCGTTGTGCTGAACCGCCATGTAGACAGCTTCGATGCGGTCAATATTTTATCCGACGACCGTCAGGGGGCCTTTCAAATCGTAGAGTATCTGATCAGGGAAGGGCACCGCAGGATAGCCATCATCGAGGGAAAAGCCGGCTTCAAATCCACTCAGGAACGGAAGAAAGGCTATCTGGACGCTATGACCAAGTACAAACTGCCCGTTCGGAAGGATTATCAGGTTCAAGGAAGCTATGACCTGGAGAGCGGTTACCATCGTATGAAGGAGCTGCTGAAGCTGGGAGCGGATGAGCTGCCGACCGCCGTTTTCTGCTCGAACGACGACATGGCTGTAGGGGCGATGAAGGCTGCCTTGGAATACGGGTTAACCATTCCTGACGACCTGTCTTTGGCCGGCTTTGACGACAACCTGTTCTCCGGGTATCTGTCTCCGGCTTTGACTACGGTCAAGCGTCCGGTGGAGCAGATGAGCCGTAAAGGCGCGGCCGTTCTGGTTGATCTTATTGAGACCAAGGAACAGGCTAAAGATACGGTCTACCTCCGTACGGAATTAATGATCCGTGATTCCGTGTCCCGGCCGCGGGAGGCTCTAGATAAAGCGAAAACGGCTGGGCCGTCGTCAGCAGACTGAACCGGATGACACAGCCGCTTGGAAATATGAAGGAGGCATCCATAAAAATGGACATTTTACATGACTTGTTAAAGGACATCCCGATTCCGCAGATGGTCCGGATCCGGCAGAAATTCGACCGAACCGTCGTCGAGAATCCCAAGGAAAAGCTGGAGGAAGAGCTGGCCAAGCCGGGGGGGATCGATCGCATTCAACCCGGGCAGCAGGTTGCGGTTGCCGTAGGAAGCCGCGGGGTAGCTAACATTGATCTCTTTACGAAGACGACGATCGATGCCATCAAGGCTGCCGGAGGCCGGCCCTTTATCGTCCCCTGTATGGGAAGCCATGGCGGCGCTACGGCAGAAGGGCAAAAAGAGGTTCTGCATCATCTTGGCGTCACGGAGGAAGCGATGGGAGCACCGATTCGCTCTTCCATGGAAGTGGTGCAAATTGACCAGCTTCCTAACGGGCTTCCGGTCTATGTCGACAAATACGCCTATGAAGCGGACGCTATCGTTGTCATTAACCGGGTTAAGCCGCATACGGCTTTCCGCGGGCCGATCGAGAGCGGAATTATGAAGATGATCGCCATCGGCCTGGGCAAGCAGAAGGGGGCGGAGGCATGTCATCAGCTCGGGTTCAAGTATATGGCCGAGAATGTCCCCGCCATGGCCCAGATTATGATCGACAAGCTTCCGATTCTGTTCGGAGTGGCGCTGGTTGAGAATGCGTATGATGAAACCTGCCGCATTGAAGTGCTGCCCGCCGAATCGATCCGGGAGAGGGAAGAAGAGCTTCTGGTGGAAGCGAAGCAAAGGCTGCCCAAAATTTTGTTCGATCAAATTGATGTCCTTCTCATCGATTACATCGGCAAAAATATTAGCGGCGACGGGATGGATCCGAACGTAACCGGCCGTTACCCGACACCTTATGCCCAAGGGGGACCCGAGGTGTCGAAGATGGTTGTATTCGATCTGACTCCGGAGACGAAGGGAAATGCCAACGGGGTGGGAACTGCCGATTTTACGACCCAGAGGCTGGTTGACAAGACCGATTTGAAGGCGACTTACGCCAACGGGTTGACTTCAACGGTTTGTGCGCCGACGAAGATTGCAACGACGTTGGCCAACCAACGGGAAGCGATTAAAGCTGCCGTCAAAACCTGCAACATCCTTGACTACACCAAGTGTCGGATGGTCAGAATCCGCGATACGCTTCACCTCGGCGAGATTGAAATCTCCGTCAATCTGCTGGAAGAGGCAAGAAAGCATCCGGATATCGAGATCTTGTCGGAGCCGTATGATCTGAAATTTGACAGCGAAGGGAATTTGTTCTGAATGAGTGTAGCTAAACATTATGTCATCGCCGCCGATTTAGGAACAACAAGCACAAAAACTTTGGTTATAGACCGCGGGGGACGGGTGGTGGCTTCCCATTCCATCGAATACCCCCTTCATACTCCGCGGCCTGACATCGCCGAGCAGGACCCGCTGGAAATTTGCGAGGCAGTCATCCGCGGTATAGGGGAAGTCATACGTAAAGCGGGGATCTCCTCCCATGAGGTGCTCTGCGTATCATTCAGCTCGGCTATGCACAGCCTGATAGCGGTAGACCGGGAAGGGCAGCCTCTGACCCCTTGCATAACCTGGGCGGATAACCGGAGCATCTCCTATACCGGACGGCTGAAGACGGACGGGAAAGGGCATGAAATCTATTTGCGCACCGGAACGCCGATTCATCCGATGTCTCCGCTTACCAAGCTGATGTGGATGAAGGATCATCAGCCCGATGTGTTCCAACAGGCCTATAAGTTTATTGGGATCAAGGAATTCGTCTTCGCCCGCCTCTTCGCGCGATATGTTATCGATTATTCGCTGGCAAGCGCTACAGGGATGTTCCATCTGCGCAATCTGGATTGGGACCGGGAGGCGCTGGAGATCGCCGGAATTACTGCGGACAGACTATCCGAACCCGTACCGACCACCTATTGTCTGGAAGGGCTGCAACCGGATACAGCCGCCCGTATGGGTCTGGCCCCGGACACCCCCTTCGTTGTCGGAGCATCGGACGGGGTTCTGGCCAACCTGGGGGCGGGCGCCTTCGAGGAGGGCATATATTCCGTAACGATAGGTACGAGCGGAGCTGTTCGCGGAGTCGTCCGCGAGCCGCTAACGGATCCCCGCGGCCGTTTGTTCTGTTATGCTTTGAAAGAGGATTTCTGGGTGATCGGAGGACCGATCAACAATGGAGGGATTATGTTCCGCTGGGTCAGGGATCAGCTCGCAACGCTGGAAGCGGAGGAAGGGCGGCGCAAGGGAATGGACCCTTATGATTATTTGACCCAGTTGGCCGAAGAAGTCCCTGCCGGCTCCGGAGGGCTGTTGTTCTTGCCGCTCATGCTGGGTGAGAGGGCCCCCTATTGGAACGCTAACGCTCGCGGAGTCTTCTTCGGTTTGTCCATGTTCCATGAGAAGAAGCATATGATCCGTTCGGTTCTGGAGGGGGTTGTTTACCGCATCCATTCGGTCGTTCAGGCGTTGGAGGAGATAGGAGGCAATACGAAGGAAATTCGCGCTTCCGGCGGATTTGCCCGCTCCCCCTTCTGGCGGCAGGTGATGGCCGATGTGCTCGGCACTCCGGTCACCGTTCCGGATTCCATCGAGAGCTCGGGGCTCGGGGCGGCACAACTGGGGCTTCTTGCCCTCGGAGAGGTCGGTGATTTCAGCGGAGTACACGATTGGGTGAAAGCGAACCATCGGCATGAGGTCAACCCTGCCAATCATGAGCTGTACCGGGAATTGACGGAAATCTATTTACGGGTATACAAGCAACTGGCCGGCGAGTTTGACGCGATCTCGGCATTTCAGCATAAGTATGTTGAATAAATCTTTTTAGTCTTGACATTCCAATCCCAGGAGGTACAAAATGAACTTATTCGATTTAACCGGTAAAACGGCAGTCATCATCGGCGGAAACAGCACTTTGGGCGGCGCCATGTCCGTCGCATTGGGCGGTCACGGAGCGCAAGTAGCGATTGTTGGGCGCAATCAGGAGAAGTCCGAACAGGTCGTTCGGCAAATCCAGGAAGCGGGCGGACAAGCCAAGAGCTTTACGGCCGACGCAACGAGCGCGGATGATTTGCGGCGGGTGTTGGAGGAAGTGATTGCCTGGACCGGACGGGTGGACGTGCTTATGAACTGTCCGGGCGTAAACAGCGCCACTCCATTCTTCGAGCTGACGATGGAGGAATGGGATCGCATTATGGACGTTAATTTGAAGGGTGTTGTACTAGCCTGTCAAATCTTTGGCAAACATATGGTTGACAAGGGAGAAGGAGGCAGCATTATCAATATCTCCTCGGTGTCGTCGGATCCGCCTTTGTCCCGGGTATTCACTTACTCCGCTTCGAAAGCCGGCGTGAACAGCGTGACGAAATATTTGGCAAGGGAATTCGCTCCGAGCCGGGTACGAGTCAACGCCATTATTCCGGGCTTTTTCCCTGCGGAGCAAAATCGTAAAATTTTGTCCGAAGAACGCATCGCGTCCATCATGAGCCACACTCCGATGCAGCGTTTCGGCGAAGCGGAAGAGCTGCAGGGAGCTGCTGTTTTCCTGGCCTCGGATAAAGCCTCCAGTTTTGTAACCGGGGCGTTGATCCGTGTGGATGGCGGCTTCGGTTCGATGACTATTTAACATGGGTGTGCACGGTAGAAGCGATCCATGAAAGACTACATTAAAACGGCCGGCCGGAACGGAGGACGTCCCAACATCCACTCCGGCCAGCTTGAGATTTCAGGAAGGGAGAACGTATATGTCTAAACAACAAATAGGCGTTATCGGGTTAGCCGTAATGGGCAAGAATCTGGCATTGAACATCGAGAGCAGAGGGTTTACCGTCTCTGTTTATAACCGGTCTCCGGAGAAGACGAAAGAGCTGCTGGCAGAACATCCCGACAAGAAGCTGGTAGGTACATACAGCATGGAGGAGTTTGTCCAGTCTCTTGAGGTTCCCCGCAAAATTTTAATAATGGTCAAAGCCGGCGAGCCGACGGACGCCATGATCAATCAACTCGTTCCTCTTCTGGATAAAGGGGATATTCTGATCGATGGGGGCAATGCTTATTTCCCCGATACCCAAAGAAGAAACAAGGAGCTTGAAGAGCATGGTATCCGCTTCATAGGAGCGGGGGTTTCCGGCGGAGAAGAAGGGGCGTTGAAAGGACCTGCCATTATGCCTGGAGGCCAAGAGGACGCTTACCGTCTTGTTGAACCGATTCTGACCGCCATTTCCGCCAAGGTGAACGGGGATCCGTGCTGTACGTATATCGGGCCCGACGGCGCCGGCCATTATGTAAAGATGGTTCATAACGGAATTGAGTATGGGGATATGCAGCTTATCTGCGAAGCGTATCACCTGCTTAAAGATGTGCTCGGTCTGAATACGGACGAGCTTCATGAAATTTTCAGCGAATGGAATAAAGGGGAGCTGGACAGCTACCTGATCGAGATAACCGCCGATATTTTCGGCAAGCGCGATCCGGACACCGGGCTGCCGATGGTGGATGTTATTCTTGATTCTGCGGGACAGAAGGGAACGGGCAAATGGACAAGCCAAAGCGCTCTCGATCTTGGAGTGCCGTTGTCCATTATTACCGAATCGGTATTCGCCCGCTTCATCTCCGCCATGAAGGAAGAGCGGGTGGCCGCCAGCAAAGTGCTGAAGGGACCCGGCAGCCAGCCATTTGACGGAGATAAGAAAGCGTTCATCGAAGATGTCCGCAAGGCGCTTTATGCCAGCAAAATTTGTTCCTACGCCCAAGGCTTCGCCCAGATGAGAGCAGCCTCCGATGAGTACGGGTGGAACTTGAAATACGGCAACATCGCGATGATTTTCCGCGGCGGCTGCATCATCCGCGCAGCCTTCCTGCAGAACATCAAGGATGCGTATGACCGCAATCCGGAGCTTAACAATCTGCTGCTGGATTCTTACTTCAAGGAAATCGTGGAGAGCTATCAGGATTCCTGGAGAAAAGTCGTTGCGGCTGCAGTTTCGCGCGGTATTCCGGTTCCTTCCTTCGCATCCGCTCTGTCTTATTATGACAGCTATCGTACGGAAAGACTGCCGGCCAACCTGCTGCAAGCACAGAGAGATTACTTCGGAGCGCATACGTTCCAGCGTGTGGATAAGGAAGGGACTTTCCACTTCCAGTGGATGAATAACTAAGACGGATCGGTCAAGCCGTAGCAGGCTTCCCGCATCCAGATCCTGATCCGGTCAAGTTCTTGATCGTATACGGGACGGCGATGGATCAACATCATGGCCGTCTCGGCAAAATATTGAAAATTCTTCAACAGGCGTGGTTGGGGAAGGTCCAGCAAGGCAGGATCTTCTTCAGCCACCCTTTTTTTTTATCAGCTCCAGCACCCAGACAACATCATCTCTGCACAGCGGATGGTTCGGATGCAGAATTTGTTCAAGCCGGCTGCGGATCGGCTGGTTCGGTTGGGACGGCAGCATCAAGGCCAACTCCTTTATTTATCGGTGATAAAAAGAGTATTCTTTGGTTGTCCAAACTTGGGCGCGCAAGGTTCCATAAATCTGACCGCACTTTTAGTCTTGTACAACTAATCTATTCACATCCTTGCTGTAAACATGATAATTTATTCATAATGGGTGCAAATAAAGGTTTGCTAAAGCATAAAGGAGTGGGAGCATGGATTATAATAACGTGGTGCTAATCGGCTTCATGGGCACCGGTAAAAGCACAGTAGGACTAGCGCTGGCGGACAAGCTCGGCTGGCGGTTCGTGGACGCGGATAGAGAGATTGAGCAGAAAGAGGGAAGACCGATACCGCAAATTTTCTCTGAGGACGGAGAAGAATATTTCAGATCTGTGGAAAGCGCGGTTATAGCAGAAATTATGCAGGGCAGGCGGCAAATTATTTCTATGGGGGGAGGGGCTGTCCTCGCTCCGGTTAACCGGGAGGAGATGAGCAGGAACGGCCTGGTCATCGCATTGACTGCTTCCCTGCAAACCATTGTACAAAGAGTGCGTACGGATCAGAATCGGCCTCTGCTGCAAGGCAATGTAGAGGAGCGGGTAGCCGCTTTAATGGAACAGCGTAAAAATGCGTATGATTTTGCCGATATACATATTAATACGGATGAGCTTCCGGTGCAGGAAATCGTGGACCAAATTGTGGAAGCTGCGGGTGAGGCGGGGAAGAAGCTGCTATAGCTTCTCCCATTCCAACATACCGCCGACCATGTTCTTAAGGCCTGTCACGCCGACGGAGGCCAAATATTCGCATGCTTTGCCGCTGCGGTTTCCGCTTCGGCAGATGACGATGATTTCGTCGGCCTGCGGGATTTCCCGGTATCGCTCCGGCAGTTCGCCAAGAGGAATATGCTGAACTCCGGGGATCGCTCCTTGGGCGATTTCTTCATCCTCCCGGACGTCAAGCAGATTCAGCTTCTCTCCTTTGGAGAGGCGTTCCTTAACCTCGGATGGAGTGATCGTATCCATGCGTTTCTTCTCCTTTCTCTGTTCGATTACCTGGTTGGATTAATTATGATGCATGCGGGGAGCCATGTCAAAGAGAAGCTCTTGAGAGCCGGGGATTACAATGTGGGAGGAAAAAGCAGGATACATTCCCAAGGCGGCGGCCATATGGTACACTTAGGTCGATTGAACTGCAATGCCTTATACTTATAGCAACGAAAGACCAATAACGATTTGCAAAGGGAGAGTCAGACCAGATGAAGGCTATCGTAAAACCTGCGCCGGAACTTAAAGGTACGATCAATGCGCTATCGTCCAAAAATTATACGACCCGGTATATGCTCGTCGGTGCTCTTGCGGAAGGGACGAGCACCTTGTATTATCCTGCCCACAGCGAGGACAGTGATGCCATGCGCCGCTGTATTCGCGACCTTGGTGCCATTGTCGAAGAAGACGATGAGAAAATGACCATCACCGGCTTCGGCCGTCATCCTAAGCCCGTGCCGGAATTGAATGTCGGCAACGCCGGTGCGGTGTTGAGATTCCTGATGTCGGTCGCCGCCTTCTGCCCGGAGCTGACCTTCGTCAATACGTATCCCGAGTCGCTTGGCAAGAGACCGCACAACGATTTGATTGACGCTCTGAAGCAGATGAATGTCCGCATCGATCACAACGGCGGCAAGCTGCCGATAACGATATACGGCGGGCAGCCCAAGGGCGGGAAAATTAAGGTCTCCGGTAACGTAAGCTCCCAATTTTTAAGCTCCTTGCTTTTCATGACCCCTCTTCTTGAGGAGGACAGTGAAATCGAAGTGCTGCACGACCTGAAATCGAAAATTATCGTTGGGCAGACGCTGGAAGTATTGGAACAGGCGGGAATCCGTATAGAAGCGGATGACGATCTGATGCGTTACCGGATCCCCGGCAGGCAGCGATACCAGGCCCAGGAATATAAAATTCAGGGAGATTATCCCGGGTCCGCCGCCATTCTGGCTGCTGCAGCGGTCACTTCTTCCGATGTTGCCGTTCATCGATTGGAAGAGAACAGCAGACAAGGTGAGAGGGCTGTTGTCGATGTCCTGCGGGCGATGGGCGTTCCGCTTACCCATCGTGATGGAATTGTCCATGTTCGGGGGACGGGCTTGCTTAAGGCCGGAGAGTTTGACGGGGATCATTTTACCGACGCCGTATTGGCAATGGTAGCCGCTTCCGTCTTTGCCGAAGGTACTTCGCGATTCTACAATGTGGAGAACCTGCGTTATAAAGAGTGCGACCGGATTACCGATTTTGTTACCGAATTGAATAAGGCAGGGGCTTCGGTGGAAGAGAGGCAAAGTGAAATTATCGTTCACGGGAAGCCGGAGGGCGTGGAAGGCGGCGTAGAGATCGACGCGCATTATGATCACAGGGTGATTATGGCGCTGACGGTCGTCGGATTACGTTCCAAGCAGGGGCTTGTCATTCGGGATGCGCACCATGTGGCGAAATCTTATCCACATTATTTTGAACATTTGCTTTCCCTTGGAGCAAATATTGAGCTGCAGGATTAAAGGGTTGTTTCGAGAATATTAGAAAAAGAGTGATTGCGAATGAGCGGTGTTGGCAATGTGCTTAAAGTAACATTGAGTCTTTTGCTGATCATCTCATTGGCTATATCCAGCGGAGGATTAACTCTGGCTCTCTATGCCAAAATCACGGGCAAACCATGGGCATTCTCTGCTGCGTTCATAGCGGCGGACGACAATCACAGGCAGGATGACCAGAACGCAGGAGATGAAGAGAGTACGGAGGACGGTGAGGCCGCTCCCGAACCTTATCCTTCATCCGCCATGCTGACGGCCCCGGCTATTCGCCAATATCCGGAGCTCTACTCCGGATGCGAAGTGACGAGCCTGGCCATGCTGCTGCAGTTCGCCGGATTTGACAAGGACAAGATGGAGCTTGCCGAAGAGATGCCCAAGGACCCTACTCCGATCCGATATAACGAGGATGGCTCCATCGCTTATTGGGGGAATCCGAATTTGGGCTTCGTCGGGGAAGTGACCGGCAAGGCCAAAGGGTTCGGTATTTTTCATACGGCTCTGATCAAGCAATTGGAGAGCTACATCCCGTCGGCGGTCGATTTGACCGGCGGGGAATTTGAAGACATCGAAAGACATATCGCCGGCGGAATTCCGGTTATCGCCTGGACGACGATTACGTTCAGAATACCGGATAAATGGGTGGTATGGGATACCCCCATCGGCCCCATTAAGACAACATTTATTGAGCATGCGGTGCTGGTTGTCGGCTATGATGAAAACTATGTTTACGTCAACGATCCTTATTCAGGGAAGGCCCAGGTTAAGGTGGATAAAGCCAGATTTATCGAAACCTGGGAGCTGATGGGCAAACAAGCTATCACTTACACAAATTAGGGCAGCCTATTATAAGATATTGTCTTGCTTCACAACCATCCTCGGAGGTGTTTGCCATGTCGTTCAATAACCCGTCTCGGGAAGAAATCAAATCCATTCTGGAGAAAGCGGCAAATATTGCTGTCGTCGGTCTGTCCGACAATCCGGATCGGACTTCGCATATGGTTTCTCAGGCGATGCAGAAGAGAGGCTACCGCATCATTCCTGTCAACCCGAACGCCGACCAAATCTTGGGCGAGAAGTGCTATGCTTCACTATCCGACATTCCGGAGCCGGTAGATATCGTCAATGTCTTCAGAAGAAGTGAGCATACGGTGCCCGTGGCCCGGGAGGCAGTAAGCATCGGGGCTAAAGTATTCTGGCTCCAGCTTGGAATTATTAATGAAGAAGCGGCACAGATCGCCCGCGAAGGTGGTCTGGAGGTTATTATGGACCGATGCATCAAAGTGGAGGACTCCATTCTGCGCCCCAACCGCTAAGCAGTGAACCGCCCGAATTCAGGGCGGTTTCTTCATTTTCACCAGTAGTATCCATAAATAAAAGGCCGGGACTTGGCGGACACTATTAAAGGCTTCCTCCGGAAACGGCAGGGAAGACCTCACATTATTCAAGGAGGACAATGGCGTGTATAACCAAAACACTTTCCATTCGGCAAACTACCGCGGAAACCAACCGGGTCATGACAATTATCTGCGCTCCGACTCGCAGCAGCCTTCTCAAAGCTCTTTCTCTAGAGGGCAGGCCACGGCTGGATTTTCCCAGAAGTTTCAGCCAACCGGTTTAGTTCAATCGCAATACCAAAACAAGCAAAACCAAGCCGGTTTCTCTTCTTCCGTCGGAACGCAATCCTTCCACACGGCCAACTACCGCGGAAACCAAGCCGGTCACGACAACTATTTGCGCTCCGATTCCCAGAATCCGTCGCAAAGTGCTTCGTTCGGCGGCGTGAGCCAAGGAATCAGCCAAAACAGCTTCGGTCAAGGAGTTAGCCAAAGCTTCCAAAGTTACGGAAGCCAGACCAGCCCTCAATCCTTCCACACGGCCAACTACCGCGGAAACCAAGCCGGTCACGACAACTACTTGCGCTCCGATTCCCAGAATCCGTCGCAAAGTGCTTCGTTCGGTGGCGTAAGCCAAGGAATCAGCCAAAGCAGCATCGGTCAAGGAGTTAGCCAAAGCTTCCAAAGTTACGGAAGCCAGACCAGCCCTCAATCTTTCCACACGGCAAACTATCGTGGAAACCAAGCGGGTCATGACAACTACCTTCGTTCCGATTCGCAAAATCCTTCCCAGAGCGGGATTCGTTTCTAACCTAACTGCCATTATGCGGGCCTAACTTAGGTCCGCTTCTTTCTACATCCAGACATGGAGGTGTTACGAACGATGCCGACCGGTAACGAACAGATGACATCGGACCGCAATCTGATTTCGGAGAAGGAACTTCTCTACTTGAAGGATTTTATGTCCTGGGAACTGCTGGCTATGAAGAAATGCAACGAAACGGCGAATGCCTGTACGGATCCTCAGCTAAAGCAGCTTATCAAGCAGGTGGGAGAGAAGCATAAGCAGCACTATCAGTCGATATTAGCTCATCTGCAATAATCCGTTAAGAAGAAGGAGGCGGCTTACAATGAGCGTACAAATTGCCATGCCTAAATCTCCGCAGGAGCCTCAGGTCAAGGGGCCGGAGATGAATGACCGGGACCGGATTAATGAAGTATTATCCTCGATAAAATATATGACCGTCGGGTACAATATCGGTTTGAACGAAATGCAGAATCCGAAGCTCCACCAAACGGTAGGCCAAATTTTGCACGAGTATCATCAAATGCAGTATCAGGTGTTCGACCAGATGTTCCAGCGCGGCTGGTACAAAATGAAAGCTGCGGATCAACAGGAAATCAGCCAGGCTCATACCCAGTTCAGCGGCTACAGTACCCAATTCCCCAACTTTCAATAACCGATAAAGCAAAGCCTGCCCATTGAGCGGGCTTTGCCTCTAACATCTAAGTTGTAAGCATTTTCATAACAATAATGGGAAGATATAAACTTTACAAATGAAGCCGCAAGCTTTACCATCTAATAATGGAGTACAAGGAACAAGCAATTTAATGAATGAATACAACCAGCCCGGGAAAGGAGGGCAGGAAGCGGAAATGAACTGGATGGGAACTTTGCAGCAATTGGGCCGGTCCTTAATGATTCCGACCATTGCTTTGCCCGTTGCGGCGGTCTTTCTGTGCCTGGGAGCGCTGCCATGGGATTCGGCGGGGCTTGGCAAGCTGGGGGATTTATTTATTTTCTCCGGCGATATGATCTTCACCTATTTGCCGTTTTTGTTTGCAGTAGGGGTTGCTCTGGGTCTTACCGGCAGCGCAGGCATTGCGGGAATGTCCGCTCTTCTGAGCTATTTTCTATTAACGCAAATTACTCAAAAGTATATGGAACCTGAACTGCAAATGGGGGTCACCGGCGGCATTGTTATCGGCATATTGACCGCTTTGTCCTACCATCGGTTCAAAAATATCGAATTGCCCGAATACATTCAATATTTCGGAGGGCCCAGATTCGTACCGATCTTTGTCGGAACGGCGACTATTTTTCTGTCGATGGTCATCATCGCGGTCGGTCCGGTCGTCGAGCAGACGATACAATCTCTCGGAGATATGCTGTTAAGCTTGGGAGGGTTCGGAGCCTTTATATACGGTGCCGCTTACCGCCTGTTGGTTCCATCGGGGCTTCATCACATTCTTAATAACGTATACTGGTTCCAGATCGGAACGTTCGAGCGCGCGGACGGAACGACGGTATTCGGGGATCTCCCCCGCTTCTTCGCCGGAGATCCGGAAGCGGGAGTCTTCATGGCGGGACTGTACCCGATTATGATGTTCGCTCTTCCGGCCATTGCCTTGGCTATCATTCAAGAGGCCCGCGAGGATCTGAAGCCGAACATCCGCAAAACCTTCTTGACAGCGGCGCTTGCCTGCTTTCTGACTGGAGTAACGGAACCGATTGAATTTGCCTTTTTATTTGTGGCGCCGTTCTTGTTTTTCATCCATGCTATCCTGTCCGGGCTGTCGATGTGGATTGCCTACGAGCTGGAGATCCGACACGGCTTCTCGTTCTCGGCCGGATTGCTGGAATATATTATTAACGGGCACCTGTCCACCAAAGGGCTGTGGTTAATTCCTATCGGGCTGTTGTTCGGAATAGCCTATTATGTGCTCTTCCGCTGGGCCATCCGCCGCTTTCAACTGCCGACGCCGGGCAGGGAGGAAGGCTCTCCATTGGAAGAATGGGCAGGGGATATCCGTTATCGCTCTCCGCTTATTTTGCAGGCTCTGGGCGGCAAAAATAATATAAAGACTATAGAAGCCTGCATTACGCGTCTGCGCCTTACTTTGCAGGACGATAAATTGATCGACACCACTGCATTAAAGCATTTGGGGGCCGCCGGAGTCATCCGTCTGGGTGGCGGAAACGTCCAGGTGGTGTTCGGTACGTTCTCGGAATTGATCCGTGAGGAAATCATCAAGGTGACGCGGACGGATCTGAAACAGGTGTTGTTCAATTCTCCGGTCCAAGGCAAGATGATTCCGCTGGAGGAGGTTCCCGACCAGGTTTTCTCCAGAAAAATTGTCGGCAACGGCGTCGCATTTATTCCTGAGCGGGGAGAACTGGTGTCTCCGGTTGCAGGCAAGGTAGTTCATATTCATCCGACCATGCATGCGATTGGTCTGGAGACAGAGCATGGCCTGGATGTCCTGCTTCATATCGGAATCGATACCGTACAGCTTGACGGTAATTGGTTTACCGCCGCTGTGCAGGAAGGAGACGAAGTTCTTCCGGGACAATTATTGATTAAATTCAATCTGGCCAAAGTGAAACAGAACGCCAAATCATTGGCTACACCTATGCTGATCACGAATACGGAGAGAATCAAGTCCTGGAGCTTTGCTCCCTTTAAATCGGTTAAGAAAGGTCAAGGGGCCGTCATGTCCGTCGTGTTAAAAGAACAAGCCGCAGCAGTTGGAGGTCATTCTGATGATTAAAGGAATTGGAGCGTCTGCCGGTATCGCGATAGGAAAAGCGATTGTCCTGCCCAGTTGGGAATGGAATCTGCCCGATAAACTGGTGGATGTGGGCGACTTGGCTTACGAATTTGAAAAGCTGTACGAAGGAATTCAGATATCGAAGGTAGAATTGGAGACGATCAAACAGGATATCGCCGAGCTGATCGGCGAAGAAGAATCCAATATTTTTAATGCCCATTTGGCCATTCTGGAAGATCCCGTCTTTATGAACGAAGTTCAGGCCATTATGCAGAGGCAGTACAAGGCGGCGGAAGTGGCCGTCAAGGAAACGATAGACAAATTCGTCGGCATGTTTGATTTGCTGGATGACGAGTATATGAAGGAACGGGCGGCCGATATCCGCGATGTCGGGAACCGTCTGCTGAAGCATTTGCTGGGCGGGTTCGAAGATACCCTTCCGGAGCAAGACAGCCCTTATGTGCTCGTGACTCGGGAGCTTACCCCCTCCCAATGGACTCACCTGGACCCTTCCAAAATTTTGGGGATCGTTACGATGGTCGGGGGGATGAATTCCCATGCGGCCATTATGGCAAGGGCGATCGGTATCCCGTTCGTCCTTGGACTGGACGGAAAGCTGAAGAAGCCGATTCAAACCGGAGATATGATTATTCTGGACGGGGAAGAAGGGCTGGTCTTTGTCAATCCCGATGAAGAAACGACGAATCACTACCGTAAGCGCAAGGAGATGATTCTGGCCCATCTGGAAAGCCTGCAGCAATTGGTCGATGTGCCTTCAGTTACGCTGGATGGCAAAGAGATCGAGCTCAAGGCCAACATCAGCTCGGTGAAGGAGCTGGAGCAAGCTCTGAAGACAGGCGCCCGGGGAGTGGGGCTCTTTCGGACGGAATTTTTATATATGGACCGCAATTCCCTTCCGCCGGAGGAAGAGCAGTTTGAGGTTTACAAGCAGGTGGCCGAAATGCTGGATGGCCAATCCCTGGTGATTCGGACTTTAGACGCCGGCGGAGACAAGGATATTCACTATATCGATCTTCCGGAGGAGGAAAATCCGTTCCTCGGCTATCGGGCCATACGAATTTCTCTGGACCGCGAGGAGCTGTTCAAGACCCAGTTGAGAGCCATTCTGCGCGCCAGCCATTACGGCCATGTAAAAATTATGTATCCGTTCATCAGCTCGGTTCAGGAATTCCGGGAGGCCAACCGTCTTCTCGAACAGGCCAAGCAGGAATTGAGAGAACGGAATGTACCGTTTGACGAAGAGATTAAAGTCGGTATCATGATCGAGGTGCCGGCCGCAGCGATGACTGCCGATCTGTTGGCGAGGGAAGCGGATTTCTTCAGCATCGGTACCAATGATCTCGTTCAATATTTGTTGGCTGTCGACCGGATGAACGAGCATATCGCCCACCTGTACGATCCGTTCCATCCGGCGGTTATAAGACTGCTGAGGCAGACGATTGAAGCGGCCCAACAATGCGGAATCCCCGTCAGCGTGTGTGGAGAGCTGGCAGGAGATCCCAAGGTTCTGCCAATGTGGCTCGGCTTTGGCATTGAGGAGCTGAGCATGTCCGTCAAGACTCTTCTTCCGCTCAAGGAACGGCTTCTGAAGAGCTCGGTGGAGCACAGCAGAAGAGTGGTGGAAGACATCCGACATTGCACGGGCAGCGATGAAATTCGCCGGCTGCTCGAACAATGTTATAATAATAGTCATCCGAAGCAAATAGATTAAACCGGGAGGAGAAAACCGTTATGAATTTATCGGGCTATAAGATTCTTGCTTTCGTCGATGAGGAATTCGAAGATTTGGAGATGTGGTATCCGGTTTTAAGGTTAAGGGAGACCGGGGCAGAGGTAGATCTGGCCGGTCCCGAGGCGGGACGGGTTTACAAGGGGAAGTACGGAGTTCCCTTGGAGACGAATTGCTCGTTTGAGGAAGTGAAATCCTCAGACTACATAGGGCTGTACGTGCCGGGCGGCTGGGCACCGGATAAACTGAGAAGGTATTCCTCCGTGCTGCAGCTTACGAGGGAATTTCATGAGGCGGGCAAGCCGATTGCCCAAATCTGCCATGCCGGCTGGGTGCTTATCTCCGCGAAAATTGTGGACGGCTATACGATGACCTCCACTCCTGGAATTCGTGATGATTTGGAAAATGCCGGCGCCACCTGGGTGGATGAGGAAGTCGTCGTCGACCGCAATATTGTGTCCGGACGCCGTCCGCCGGATCTGCCTGCTTTTGTCAAAGAATACATTCGCGTTCTGGACGAATATACAAAGAAGTGAACAGACAATTTTGGATCCGGTGGACGCCGGCAATCATTTGGATGGCTGTCATTTTCTATTCATCTTCCAGGACGGGAAGCAGCATGAACAAGCTGCTCCCTTTTTTTCAGAAATTTATTCCTTCCATGCAAAGTTTCGATTGGGGGCATTTTATCGCTTACTTCATACTGGCGCTGACGTATTTGTGGGCTCTGGATGACGGCAGGCCCTCCTGGAAAATTAAAGCGGCCGTCATCGGCTTATGCGTTTTGTATGGAGCCACTGATGAGTTTCATCAGCTTTTTGTGGACGGACGCCAGTCCGATTGGAAGGATATCCGCAATGACGGGATCGGGGCTGCCATTGCAATGCTGCTGATCTCTATTAAGCCGGTCTACCGCCAATACGCCAAACTGCCTCATTCCAAAAAGTGCTAGCCCCGCGGGAGAAGGATTTGAACCTTGAAGATAGAATACCCAAGGGAAGTAGAAACAGATGGTGCCGCACCAGAGGAGTGAACCAATTGCAAAAGCAGTGTATTTGCGGAGAGACGATGGCCGTTCATCTGCGAACCGTAATTTATCAGAAAAAAATTGAAATTGACCATGTGCCGGTCTATACTTGCCCCGGCTGCTCAGCGAGCGAGGTTTATCCGGATGTCAAGAACGACCTGACCGACTTGATCTCGGCCTATGATGCTTATCCCGGCCGGCTCCGCCTTAATTTTGAAGAAACCAGTGAACTGGCTTATCTTATCAAGAAAGCGGCTGACCGCGAATATTGGAACGAACCGGTTCAACAGATCATCGACGGGCGGATCAACGAACTGCTCGATATGCTGTTATTGGCCCAATCACTGGAGGATAACCACTGGGCGGAGCAGGTAAGGAAGAAGCTCGGGCAGATCGCCAGTTATTCCCAAACGGTTAACTTTACATAACGTCCTGCCTTCTGCGCGGACAACCTTTTGAAAAAAGTCAATGAAAATTGGCTTTTTTCTTTCATTTTTGTTAGTATAAATCCAATAGTAATCTTTTCGAATGAGGAGAGGATTCCAATGGGAAACGTAGTCCAATTGAATACGGTGGAGGATTGGCAGTCGAAGCTCCGGTCGTCCTCGGACAAGCCCGTGTTTGTGTTTAAGCACAGCACCCGCTGCCCGGTCAGCGCCGATGCTTATGATCAGTATATGATCTATATGAACCGTGAGCCCAATCCGGAGGTGGAATACTGTCTTGTTCACGTAGTCGAATCCAGACCCGTATCCAATGCCATCTCTGAAGCTCTTTCACTGAAGCACGAATCTCCGCAGGCTATATTGATTAAGGACGGGAAGGTAGCCTGGCATACTTCTCACTGGAGAATCACGAAGGAGTCCCTGAAGGAGAATTTGAAATAGCTGACCCGCTAGTCAAATGAAATCCGTTTCCCTGGATATCCGAATGAAGCGGATGATCGCCCTTATGGAAAACAATGGAACGGAAAATTTGTAAAATGTATTAAATTATCGTATTATTAAGCTAATCGGATATGCTAGTAAATTAATTTTATATAGATGGAGCGAATCAAAGTGACCGTAACCATATATGATGTAGCACGAGAAGCCGGAGTTTCCATGGCAACTGTTTCCAGGGTTGTTAATAACAACCCTAATGTAAAGCCGCAGACCCGCAAGAAGGTTTTTGAAGCGATTGAGCGGTTGGGCTACCGTCCCAACGCCGTTGCCCGTGGGCTGGCGAGCAAGAAGACGACGACTGTCGGAGTCGTCATTCCCGACATTTCCAACATGAATTTGGCGGAAATCGCTCGGGGAATTGAAGATATTGCCACCATGTATCACTACAATATCATCCTCTGTAATGCCGACAAGAAGAAGGATAAGGAAATCCGCGTCATTAACACGCTGCTGGAGAAGCAGGTGGACGGACTCCTCTTCATGGGCGGAACGGTGACGGACGAGCATATTCAAGCTTTCAAGACATCGTCCGTGCCGATCGTGCTGTGTGCGACAACAGACGATAATAATACCATTCCGGCTGTGGATATCGATCATCAGCAGGCCGCTTACGATGCGGTCAAGCTTCTTGTCGATAGCGGCCATCGCAAGATCGGGATGATCAGCGGCACGCTGCAGGATCCTTCGCTTGGATTTGCCCGTTACCAGGGATATAAGCAAGCTTTGGAGGAATCGGCTATTCCGTTCAATGAAAATTACGTTCGTGTCGGCAATTACAAATACGAGTCGGGAATCGAAGCGATGAAATATTTCCTCGCCTTGGAAGACCGGCCTACCGCCGTGTTTGCGGCTACGGACGAGATGGCGATCGGGGCTATCCACGCCATCCAGGATGCGGGATTGAAGGTGCCCGAAGATATTTCGGTAATCAGTGTCGACAACAGCCGTATGGCTTCCATGGTACGGCCTCAATTGACCACTGTAGCTCAGCCGATGTATGATATCGGGGCGGTATCCATGAGACTGCTGACCAAATTAATGAATAAAGAGACGACCGATCAGACCAAATACGTGCTTCCGCACACGGTGATCGAGCGCCAGACGGTTGGTCAGGTATAATCCCGGGATGGGTGATCGATACGACCGGCACAAGGCATCATGATATCACTAGATCGGAAGGAAGAATACAATGGGATATCGGAAACTAGGACTTATCGGAGCGATGGAAGAAGAGATTGAACGATTTCATGGCGGGATGGAGAACGTCGTCACGGAGGAAAGAGCTGGAATCCGCTTTGCCTCCGGACAGTTCGCGGGAATGCCGGTCGTTGTCTGCAAGTCCGGGGTGGGCAAGGTTAATGCCGCGGTCTGCACACAGATCTTGATCGACCGTTATGAAGTGGACGCCGTCGTCTTCACCGGAGTCGCCGGGGCAGTTAATCCGGCTCTCAATATTGGGGATATCGTCGTATCCACCGAGTGCATCCAACATGATGTCGATGTGACCGCTCTAGGGTTTGAACGCGGGATAATTCCTTATCAGGACAATTCCATCTATCAAGCCGATGAGAAGCTGCGTCAGCTTGCTTTGGATTGTGCGAACGAGCTGTTTCCCGGTCGGACGGTCAGCGGCCGGATTCTGTCCGGCGATCAGTTTATCGCTGACCGGAGCTTGGTTAGAGAACTGCACGAAACCATGGACGGAGCATGTACGGAAATGGAAGGAGCCTCTGTCGCTCAAGTATGCGAGATGAACAAGATTCCGTTCGTCGTTATCCGCTCCATGTCGGATAAGGCAGATGGCTCGGCACATGTTAATTTTACGGAATTTACCCGGTTGGCGGCGGACCATTCGTACCAAATAGTAGAGAAGCTGGTATCGAGGCTGGTCGGGTAATAGCTGACTATTTTGGTTCTATATGATTATGATAACGACAAGACTTCCCTTCGGGGGAAGTCTTGTTTTATTTAGGCTTTAGCCAGTTGAGTGCGTGAAACGCGCGAAACAAAAAACCACCCGCTATGCGGGTGG
>NZ_JBHTIU010000035.1:0-57411 GCF_042677205.1 Paenibacillus residui | reverse complement strand
CGCAGTTTGGCAACAGGGGGTTATACCCCAAGAGCAAACCACCCGTTGGACGGGTGGTTATGATTTTTCCCTCAAGCCGGATGAAATCCGGTTTGCGATCTATGCCTCTGTAGAGTCGTTACCATTGTCTTTATGAGCCGGACAATATTTCCGCATCAGCCTTGCCGTCTCTTCGTCCAGTTCTCTCTTTCGGCTGTTCAGCGAGGTAATAATGGATTCCCGGACCTCCTCATGCAAATTTTGGCCGAATTTGAATTTGGCAGACATCTCCATAATCTTTATGGCGAGAACGGCCACCCCTTTGATCCTTGGACGGTACTCCGGATCTTCGGCCGTAATCGGCCTGTAACCTCCTTCCGGCTGCAGCTTACTCATGAAGGCCTGCAGCACCCCGGCTTTTTCCACAGGATCTTCCACCAATTCAGCCGTTCCTTTAATGAGGACGGATTTGAAATAGGCGGTGGCCGGACAAGCCATTTCCGGGTCGGTATAATAGGACGGGATCAGGGAATATTCCTTGGCGATCAGGAAGGTGACCTGTTTGCACGCCTTCAGATGCTTCATCTTCTGGCCGTTTCGGCTGCCGTGAAAATAGATTTTTCCCTGGTGGTAGACGTAATTGACCGGGGTGACGTGAGGCCAGCCATCCTCTCCTGTAGTGCCTAGACAGCCGTATGTCATCTCGTTCAGAAACTGCTCCACTTCCGCTTGCTCGTTCATTGAAAATTCTTTTCTCCTCAAGCCCAACACCCCTTTTTTTATGAGCTAAGCCTATAGTATTGTACTTGTACTAAATGATTTGCTTCCGTGCGGGAAGCCTACGATCGGAACAGTAAGGCCGGATTCTTCAAGGCCGCGTTTAAAATAAACTCTTGGCTCCTTCTGCTGTCCACTTGCTAACAATCCTAATCTTTTTATTGACATGAAAAAAGATCCATTTTACTCTATTTTTAATAGACCACTGAGAATGGAGAATAGATTGCCGGAAGCCTTATACACACGGAGGTGAATGAAGTGGATTTCCAGGTTCACTATTTGGAATATACCAAGCGCTATCCGGCCAAATATGAAGCGCTGTTTCAGGCGATAAAAGACGCGATTACAGACGGGAGGCTGCCTTATCGGACCCGGCTCCCTTCGACAAGAGAACTGGCGAAGCTGTATGCGGTATCGCGGGGAACGGTCAATGTCGCTTACGAAATGCTCGCAGCAGAAGGATATATTGCCTCTCAGACCGGGAAAGGGACGTTCGTTACCCGGAAAGCCGCCCCATCCGGGCAGGCGGACCGGCCCGCGGTCCCGCTGCGGTTTTCCCCGTGGGGGAAACGAATGGCCGAGCTGCCGATGCGTTCCTTTGCTGCAGGGCATAAGGGGGTCCCGGACCGGATCAGCTTTCATATCGGAGAGCCTGATTTGACTGTCTTTCCGAATTCGATATGGAATAAATATTTGTATGCCCAGGTCAGAATGCAGAGGGAAAGATGGCTGGAAGATGCATACGAAACTGCCGGACATGCTCCGCTGCGCCGGGCGATCGCCCATCACATAGGCCGGACAAGGGGAATACGGGCAGAGCCGGATGATATTGTCATCGTGAACGGATCGATGCAGGCGATCGGCTTGCTCGTCATGCTGCTTGTGGCCCCGGAAGACCCTGTCGTTATGGAAAATCCGGGATATGGCGGGTTTCGCCATGCGGTGCTGGCCGCCGGAGGAAAAATTCTGGCCGCGTCGGTGGACGAGGAGGGAATCGTGCCCGAAGATTGGGAGGCGCGATTGGCGCTGGTGACCCCCGGGAGACAGTTTCCGACGGGACATGTATTGACGATGGAACGGAGGCTGAAGCTGCTGGAATGGGCCTTCAGGAAGGGAGGAATCGTAATAGAGGATGATTATGACAGCGAATTCCGTCATCGCGGCAAGCCGCTGGAGCCGCTGAAGGTGCTGGATCGGGAGGACCGGGTGGTGTTCATCGGAACATTTTCCAAAACGATGCTGCCCCGGCTTCGCATCGGTTATGCCGTGCTTCCCCGCAGCCTTCGTGAGGTTTTTGTTAAAGCGAAGCAGCTGTTCGAGCCTCATCCAACGGCAGTGCTGGACCAAGCGGCACTGGCTGTCATGATGAACAGCGGTCAATATGAGCGGCATCTCAGGCGGATGCGAAGAGTGTACAGCCGTAAATACTCGGCACTGCTGGATAGACTGAAGGGACGGCTGTCCCACTTATTCGAGCCTGTGGAATCGGAAGCCGGACTGCATTTGTTCGCATGGTGGAGACGCTCGCCCGAACAATTTGCGGAATACGCCGCAGCCTGCCGCGAGGAAGGGGTGCAGTGGTCCGAGACCTCTTCCTACTTTGTCGGAAAAGCTGGATGCTCTGCCTGTTTTAGCTTCTCCCATCTGAGCTTGTCTGAAATAGAAGAGGGCATCGAACGGATGGTCCGGGCGTGGCAGCGGATATAACAGCTCAACGAGCCAACCAAGCTTTGCACAAACTAGCTGCGGCTTTTCCACTTAGTGACCGCATTTCGCTTCAGAGGAACAAACTAGCTGTATGAAATCCAGTTAGACGCGCTATTCTGCGATTACGGCAACGTCAAGGATATTTAACGAGTTTCAAGCTGCGAAAGTGGAGTGATGAGAAACAACGCCCGATAGACAGGTCTGAAGCCAATCAAATGTGAATTCATCTATACAATGGGGCGTCTCTGAACGAGAAAACCTCCGGCCCTCTCTACAGAGGCGCCGGAGGTTTATTAATTTTATAAGTTAGGGGCTCCCCGCAAAGTACTCGGAATATGCTTCGGAGGCTATACGTCACTTTGTGGGGATTTTACAGAGGCTCCCCGCAAAGTACTCGGAATATGCTTTGGAGGCTATACGTCGATGGCGACCGACAGGTCATGTATGTTTGTGGGGTTATTTTATTCCTCTCCCATTTCCACATTCCATTCCCTGATTTTGCGGTCCGAAGGAAGCAGCATCGTCAAAATCCCTATTATCGGCAGGAAGCCGCAGGCAATCATTGTGAAGGAAATCGACGTAAGGTCGATCAATTTCCCGAGAGCGACGGCTCCCAGCGCCCCCATCCCGAAGGCCAGGCCGACAATGAGACCGGAGACGGTGCCGATCTTGCCGGGCATAAGCTCCTGGGCGTACACGACGGATACCGAGAAGCTGGAAAGGACGATAAATCCGATCAGCAGAAGCAGGACGAACGCCCATACCTGACCGACAAACGGCAGCAAAATAGCGAACGGAGCCGAGCCGAGCATAGAGAAGGCCAGAATGTTCCTCCTGCCGAATCTGTCCGCCAGGGGTCCTCCCAACAGAGTCCCCAGCGCGCCGGCGGCCAGAAAGGCAAAGATGAAATATTGCGCGGTTTCCTTGCTGATCCCGAAATTTTCTATCGCATAGAACGAGTAATAATTAGAGATCGCCGCATGGTACCAGGACCGGGCAAAGACGAGAAAAACGAGCAGATACAGGGCAACGGTGATCTGCTTCTTCCGCTCGGCCTGCAATCCGGACGCCCGGCTGCCGCGAGTCTTCGGCTTCGGAGGATGGGCCGCCAAATAACCGCGGTACCATCTGGCAATGTACATCTGCACTCCGATCGCCGCTGCCGCAACGACCGTAAACCAGGCCGCTCCGGACAAACCGAGGCGGTAAAAAATAAAAATAGCCATCAGCGGAGCCAACGCTTGGCCGGCGTTGCCGCCTACCTGATAAATCGATTGCGCCAGCCCTCTTCTCGATCCGGCGGCCATGTAAGAAACGCGGGAGCCTTCCGGGTGGAAGACAGCCGAACCAAGGCCAACGAGAAGCACCGAAAGCAGCATCATGGTATAGTTGCCGGCAAATGCGAGCGTAAGCATCCCGGCAAAAGTAAAGACCATTCCCAACGGCAGGAGGAATGGCGAGGGCTTGGAATCGGTATAGGCGCCCACTATGGGCTGCATGATGGAGGCCGTGAAATTGAGCGAAAAGGTAAGCAGACCGATTTTCGTGTACGAAAGCCCCATCGAGTCCTTCAAGATGGGATAAATGGCGGGGAACACCGCCTGGATCGAATCGTTAAACAGATGGACCAGACTAACGAGAAAAAGTATCCGATACAAAGTCGGCTTTGGATCCGGCCGGGCTATGCCGGCCGCTACAGCGGTTTGCATATGTTGTAACCTTCTTCCCATGAATGAAAAATCTTATGTTCTTAGCGAAAAATCAATAAATCGAACCGTCAGTCATCACTTCTTGCTATGAAAGGTTCCGAGCCGTTCCCCCATCTTGACCTTGCTGCCGATGGCCAGGCCGTCTCTCGGATCGAAGGTGCCGTTCTCCATGAGGAGGACGACGGTGGAGCCGAACTCGAAATAGGCCAGCTCATCTCCCGCCGCGAGCTCATTCGGCAGAGGCTCGACATACTGAATGCTGCTGACATTCAGGGCTCCGACCTTGACGACCGCAAGCTCTCCGAAGGGATGCTTTAGGTAAGTAACGAGCCGTTCATTCCGGCTGAGCACCCTTCTCATGTAGCGAAGGCCGAACTCGTTCACCGGGTATACCTTGCCCGGAATATGCTCCTTCTCGATCACCGTTCCCGACACCGGAGAATGAATCCGGTGATAATCGGTAGGGCTAAGGTATAGCACATAATAGAAGCCGTCTTTGTAGTTAAGCTGTCTCGGGGATTGATTCAGCAATTCTTCCAGCGTGTAATCCTGCCCCTTCACGTTAACAATCTGTCCGGACGCTATCGTCCCCATCCCCGTGATGGCGGCGTCAACCGGACTGATTAAAGCCTCGGCGGTCGTATCAATCGGTCGCAATCCGGATTTCAGTCGGCGGGTAAAGAAATCGTTCAACGATTTATATTCAGCCACAGGCTTCTCGGCATCTTCTATTCGAATTCCATATGATTTGGCGAACCATGGAATTAGAGAGCGGCTTATTTTCGATTTGGCAAAGGCTCCGGTCAATCGGGAAACCGATTTTCGCGAAGAAAGTTCGGTAAGTAAACGAAAAAATCGTTTTGCCATATAGTGTATTCACCTGTTTTCCCATGAATTAATAATCTATGAGGACTATCTTGACATAGAAGGAACGACAAATCAATAACCTAATCCATACATATTTACGTTAAGTGCGATTCTGTAGTACATTCAAGAGGATAGTTTAATATATGAAAATAGTGAGAGAGGATGTATGGAAATGCCTTTAGTAGACATGCCCTTGTCCGAGCTGGAGAAATATAAGCCGGCACTGACGGCGGAGCCGGATTTTGACGCCTTCTGGGGGGAGGCTAAACGCGAATCGTCGGCTGTTCCTCTGCAGGCTAAAGTGGTTCCGGTCGATTATCCGGCCAAGAATGTATCGGTATACGATGTCACTTACAACGGAATGGATGGAACGCCTATTCATGGAATCTATCTCGTACCCAACGAATCCATGGCTAAGCGCCCGATGCCGGTCATCGTTAAATACCACGGGTACACCGGCAGGGCGGGCAGACCCCAGGATTATATGCACTGGGTATGTATGGGGATCGCCGTCTTTGCCATCGATGTGAGAGGGCAGGGCGGGCTGTCACCCGATTACGCCCAATATCCAACCGGCAGCGCCCCGGGATGGATGACCTTGGGGATTCTTGATCCTTCGCGCTATTACTACAAACAAGTTTATATGGATTGCGTTCGGGCAATCGATTTCGTATGTGAACGCGAGGAGATCGACACCTCCCGCATTATCGTCTCAGGCAACAGCCAGGGCGGTGGCCTGACACTGGCGGCAGCGGGCCTGGATGACCGGCCGAAGCTGGCCCTGCCGATTTTCCCGTATCTGTGTGACTTCCGCCGTGCGCTGGAAATCTATACGACCGGACCGTATGCCGAGATCAGAAACTGGTTCCGCATCTACGACCCGGAGCACGAACAGGAAGCGCAAGTATACAGAACGCTCAGCTACTTCGACGGAATGAATCATGCCGCAAGGGTGGAAGCCAAGACGATGATGGCCATTACGCTTCAGGACACCACCTGTCCGCCTTCGACTTGCTTCGCCGCCTTCAATCATCTTCCCGGGGAGAAGGAAGCGAAGATTTATCCGGACTTCGGTCATGAGGGTCTTCCGTTTCATGAACTGGCTATGATGCGTTTTGTGGAAAAGCATCTGTAGTCAAGAGCTTTGGCAGGCTCTCCGTTAGCAGAGGGATAAGCCGGCATATCATACAATGCCCGGATGAGGGGAAATGGGCCGTCCATTAGGGCCGTTTGACAGAAGGCAAAGCCGATTCGACAAAATTAGAAGCTGACAGGTGTAAAAACTTCCCATCAAATGACATACAATGTGCCACGCATAAGCTATACTATTGTTGCAAGCCGTCATCATTTTATCCTGGACTGTTCAATGCTTCATTATTTCAATGGAAGGGGAGAGCAGGTATGGCACTCGCTAAATTTTATTGTGTGGAATGTAATCATTTGATCTCGGAGGAAAACGCCGGGTCAATTTTTCGTACGGGCTTCTATCGGAGGGGCGTCCCTCTAGGTCAATGCCGTGAATGCAGGGACAATAACACGTCTCATGTGCCTCGTTATACATTAACGGATACATACAGCTCCAAGCTGGGTTAGCCGTCATCTATATTTGTGGATAACCGTTCCGTTCAGGCATATCGACCCGTGGACGGAATAGCGAAATTAAAGAGGTTGTCTCATAAGTCGATCTATAATTTTTCAAGCCCCACCTAGAGTTAATTTGGTAACTAAAAAAAGGACCCCGTTCCCACACCAGTGGGATTTGAGGTCCTTTTTGCTTCGTTTTTGGGATGTTCCGTTTTATGCGAACGCTTTTGGGACACCCCTTTAGTTGTCCTGTATTTGCTTATGACAATCTGAACCTGGCTATCGCTTCCTGCAAATTCTCTGCCACACGGGTGAGATCGTTCGCCGAGGCGGAAATTTCCTGTACCGCCGCCAATTGCTCCTCTGTCGTTGCAGCGACCGTCTGCGCGTTGCTCAGCGCTTCCCGGGCTATGGAAGCCGATTGCTCGACGGATGCCAGCACCTCTTGCGAGCCGGCGGACATCTGTTCCGTAACGGCGGAGGTCTCATCGATTTGCCGGACCATCTGCCTGATCGCCTCAAGAATGGCCTCGAAGGCTTGTCCTGCCTCGTTGACGACCAACGTTCCCTGCTCCACATCGCGTGAGCCCTGCTCCATGGACTGCACGGCCTTCATAGTATCCCCCTGAATCTCCTCAACCAATTGGCTGACCCTCTGTGCAGATTGCTCCGACTGAGCGGCCAAATTGCGGATTTCTTTGGCCACTACCCCGAAACCGCGGCCTTCTTCACCAGCACGGGCAGCCTCAATTCCCGCGTTTAACGAGAGAATGTTCGTCCGGCCAGCGATGGAGGAAATTTCATAGACAATCTGTCCAATTTGCTCCGAGCGCTGATGCAGCCGGTCGATCGCTTCCGCCAGCTGCCTGACGGACATACCGATTGTAGCCATCTGGTTGACCGCTTGTTGGGCGAGCTGGGATCCTTGCTCCGCCTGGTGTTCGGCATTCTGAGAGTTGTCCGCGATGATTCCGGCGGATTCGGCCACCTTCTGAATGCCGACAGCCATTTCCTCCATCGCCCGAGCCATCTCTTCCGAGCGCACCATCGTATTCTCCGCGCCTTCAGCCATCTGCTGAACGCTCTGAGAGACCGAATGGGCGGATTCGGCGGTCTGTTCGGAGCTGGCTGCCAGCTCCTGGGACGCTGCCGCTACTTGCGCGGACGAATCGCTGGCCTGGCGGATGACCGATCTTAATTGCTCGACCATCCGATTGACCGCTGCCGCCATTTCGCCGGCCTCGTCGCGGTTGCGGATGACGATGGGCTCAACCGCCAGATTGCCGGATGTGATATCATTCATGGTTCGGGTCACGCGGGCGAGCGGGGAGGAGATCATTTTGGCAAGGGAGCCTGCAACGATCAACCCTATCAATAGACCAGCAGCAATCGCTATCCAACCCAATCTTGTGCTAAAGCCGTATTGCTTCCGGGTTTCTTCGCTGGTTTCATTTGCCATCTTCCAATTCAGCTCGGTAAGCGGCAGCAATTTCTCCTGAGCTTCGAGCAAGATAGCCGTTCCATTCTGGAGGCTCTGGATCGCTCTCTCTTTATCTGCTCTGCTGAGATCGATCATCTGTTCATTCCAGGCCAGAAACTTCGACCAGCCAATGTTGAAATCGTCAAACAGATCTCTTTCTTCCTCCAACGTAATGGTTTTCTCATAAGTCAAGAGCAGTTCCTGGATAGTATCGATTTGCTGCTTTCTTTCCTCCATGAGCCTTTCCTCTTCTTCTCCGGAAGAGAGCAGCAGGAGCAATGTTTTGGCGCGAAAATCATTCAGAGCGGCTTCGGTTTTATGAATCGTCGCCATTCCCGGCATCCAGTCCGTCAAGACCGTTTCCATCTTGTTATTAATGCTCCGCATTCCGGACAAGTTCATGAGGGATGATACGGTTGTCAAGGCCAGGAGAAGCAGAAAACCTCCCATTATTTTTTTCCCTACCGTAATTCTTAATGCGGATTTCAATTTTTGTTTCATTGGCTTCATTTGTCACCTCTACGTAGAAAATTTACCCATAGAAACTTTATCGGCATTGTTTCGACAAAATTCAACATGTATTTTTAAAAGAATAAGAGCCCGATGATGCGAGAGCTCTCCACTATTTAAACCTGTATGATCTTCTGGCCGATACGGCTCGTCGCCTGAATTTTCAATGCGTTTGTAAAAGTGGCGAAATTAAGTAGATTCCATTGCGATCCTGTGAACTGTGACTTTTGTCATAGTGAAGGCCGGGACCTGACTCCTACAATAAGCTTAAACAGCGCCGCTTTAAGGGCGCGCGGCAGGAAGGGGGAACCTAAGATGCAGCAACCGATAGCTACCCAAAAAGACAGCAAGGCCAAAACTCCACCATCTCCGGTTAACGAAGAGAAAGAAACGTTAAAAGGAACATTCGCTGCGGTTTTGATGCTCGGAGGATTTATCGCCTTGACCTGGTTGGGCGTATTTCTTCTATACATCGTTCGCAGTTAGTTAAGAGAAACCGCAACATAAAGGAGAGGCTCTTATGCATATTCATCGGCTGGAAAAGATTTGGTTAATCATTGGAATATCCATGCTGGTCATCTTTTTGGCTGTGCTTGGAGTCGGCACTTTCGCAATGGGCGTGGCGCCGCCGGGAGGGCATCACCATTCGATAGACCCCGAAACGGTGACGGAGAAAGAACCTTTCAACAATCCGGGCTTACGGCAGATTGGCGAGAACGAATATGAAGCCGTCATGCTGGCCTTTGCTTTCGGCTACAGTCCCGAGCAAATGGAGGTGCCGGTTGGCGCCAAGGTTCATTTTGTCGTTACCAGTACGGATGTGGTCCATGGCTTTGCCATTCCGGGAACTAACGTGAACATGATGGCTGTGCCCGGGGAAGTCAATACGATCAGCCATACTTTTAATGAGCCCGGGGAATATTTAATTCTCTGCAATGAGTATTGCGGTGCGGCGCACGAAATGATGATGACGACGATCATTGTACGATAACGGACGGTCAATCGGGGAGGTTGGAATCTATGGAGACGAATACTAAACAAGCATTGCCGATAGACCGGCGGGATGCCACTCTGGTTCTGGCACATGTGCTTCTGGCATTTGTGGCGCTGCTGCTCGGGGGGATTGCCGGAGTGCTGCAAGGTCTGGTCAGAGGAGGGCTAATTACCCTGCCATCGGGAATCGGTTATTATCAATTGCTAACAGCGCATGGTGTGCTGATGGCTCTTATTTTTACCACTTACTTCATTATTGGATTTATGCTGTCGGGAGTAGCGAAGACGACCGGAGGCCGGCTGCTCCCGTTATCGCGGAAGCTGGGCTGGATCGGATATGTGCTGATGACGGCCGGCACCGTAATCGGAACGATTTTTATCCTGCTGAATAAGGCGACCGTTTTGTATACCTTCTATGCGCCTATGCAGGCTTCCCCGTGGTTCTATATTGCTCTGGTGCTTGTCGTGGCCGGAAGCTGGATGAGCGGGATTGCCATGTTTCATAATTATCGGCAATGGAAGAAGACGAATCGCGGCAAATTATCGCCCCTGTTTGCGTTCATGGCCGTTGTGACGATGATTATGTGGATGGTGGCTACGGTTGGTGTCGCCCTGGAGATCATTCTCCAGCTCATTCCCTGGTCCTTCGGCTGGGTGGAGCGGGTTAATGTCATGCTGAGCCGCACCTTGTTCTGGTTCTTCGGTCACCCGCTCGTCTACTTTTGGCTGCTGCCGGCTTATATTTGCTGGTACGTGGTCATTCCCAAGGTCATCGGCGGCAAAATGTTCAGCGATGCGCTGGCACGCCTTTCGTTTCTGCTGTTTCTATTGTTTTCGATTCCGGTCGGCTTTCACCATCAACTGATGGAGCCGGGCATCTCGGACTTCTGGAAATATTTGCAGGTCGTGCTTACGATGATGGTTGTCATCCCGTCTCTCATGACCGCCTTCTCGTTGTTTGCGACATTCGAACGAACCGGCAGGGAGAAGGGGGCCCGGGGCCTGTTCGGCTGGTTCAAAATGCTTCCGTGGAAGGATGTACGTTTCTTCGCCCCGTTCATGGGCATGCTCATATTCATCCCGGCCGGCGCCGGAGGAATTATCAATGCCAGCAACCAGGTGAATGCCGTAGTGCATAATACGCTGTGGGTTACCGGCCATTTCCACCTGACGGTCGCAACGACAGTAGCGCTTACCTTCTTCGGCATTACGTACTGGCTGATCCCTTCCATCACGGGGAGGACACTTACCGCTCGTATGCATAAACTGGGGATTGCGCAGACGATCATCTGGGCCGTAGGAATGTTCTTCATGTCCGGCTCGATGCATACTGCCGGATTGTTCGGCTCCCCGCGTCGTACGGCATTCACGACTTACCAGGATCATCCGGATGCCGTCTTCTGGATGCCGTACCATGTGGCGATGGCGGTCGGCGGAACCATCCTGTTCATCGGTGTTGTGCTGATGGTCTACAACGTTGTCGCCCTGCTGAGAGCACCCAAAGGATATACCGAATATCCCTTGGCCGAAGTTGCGGAAACGGCGGAGCAAACCCCGCGTTTGTTCGAGCGCTGGGGAGTATGGATATCGCTTGTCGTTATCCTCATTCTGGTCGCTTACTCCGTACCGATGATGGATATGGTCAATAACCCCGTTCCGGGTTCGAAGCCTTTTGTCACCTGGTAAGATTCAGGTTATCTAACCTTCGGAAACTGAAGAACCTCGGATTCCGCCCTAATGGTGGTTTCCGAGGTTCCTTAGTTTATAATTTCATAAGTTCCGGGGCTCCCCGCAAAGTACCCGGAATAAGCTTCGAAGGCTATGCGTCACTTTGTGGGGAATTCCGCGCCTAGATGCGGCAGATTTCCGCGGGGCAGTCCGGGCAGCGGACGACCCGCTTGAGGCTCGACAGCTCGCGCACGACGATGTGTCCCTTCTCGTAGCCGATGATGCCTTCTTCTTTGAAAGCTGCAAGCATCCGGTTGACACTCTCCCGGCTCGTTCCGATCATATTGGCCAAATCGCTGTTAGACAGCTTGAGCCGAATGTAGATCCCATCTTCCACAGGCTCGCCGTAAGAATTGGTAAGGCGGATTAAGGTTGAGGCTAGGGCGCCCTTTTTGCCGTACAGGATCAGATCGCGGAATTTGGATTCGGTCGTTCGCTGCATGAGACTCATCCATTTGATGAACTGCAGGGCAAATTCTCCGCTCTCCGAGATCAATTGCTCCAGCTCCTTCTGCTGAATGACGCCTATCTCCGAATTTTGTACCGCGACGGCATCGTAAGAATATTGGACGGGGGCATAGCTCGCGAATTCCCCGAAGAAGTCTCCCTCTTGTAAATAGAATAGAATGAGATCTTTGCCGTCATCTGTAGATTTGGTAATCCTGATCTTCCCTTTTTTAACAAAAAAGAGGTGCTCTGCAGGTTCCCCCTCCCAGAACAAGTGAGAGCCTTTGGCCACGGAATGATCGTTCATCAGCCTGCTTAGCTGTTGGAAATGATCTTCCGCCAGAAAGTGGCCAATCTGATAATGAAGCTCATTCTTCTTCGGCTCGCATAGATTTGATGGGGACATGAGAAATTCCTCCTTGAGAAGCACTGTCCTTCTATTATAAACGATTTATGCTTGAAACTGTATGAGGAATATCTGTGTCCTCCCGCTTTTCCAAATAATCCAGCAAATAACTGGCGTAACCGATC
Source organism: Paenibacillus residui (assembly GCF_042677205.1). NCBI lineage: Bacteria > Bacillati > Bacillota > Bacilli > Caryophanales > Paenibacillaceae > Paenibacillus > Paenibacillus residui. The sequence continues at coordinate 45,099 of NZ_JBHTIU010000035.1, read as the reverse complement.
GGGTGATGGCAGGACGCGGCCCACAGCTCGATTCTCCCGGTCTTCCGGAAAACATGGCCGACATCGGGAAGCCATCTTAGAAAGACGGGAATATCGGGCTCCTTCAGTCCGATCTCCATTCCGATGTCGGCCAACGAAGGCAGATACTGGCTAAGCTGCTCGCCGATGGCAACGGCTACCCTCTCTATTTCCTCCAGCAACGTAATTCCGTTGGCGGACAGCTTGGATTCAAGATGCTTCACGAACGGTTCCTTCTCCACATTCTCCTCCGGCTTCCACTCTTCGGAATCGGTATGGATCTCTTCCGGTTTTTCCACCAAACCTGTCAGCTGCCATTTCCCGGTTTCATTTCGCTGTACGCAGACATAGAAGAGAGCCGGCCTTCCGTCCCATCTCACCATGGAGACAGAGGGTCTGATCACATATTTGTTGTACAGCTCAATCAGAGTTTCCTCTTCCGTATGGAGCAAGCTCTGCGGAGAGTCCTCACCCGGATTTAACATTCCGCTAAATATCCACTCTCCTTCCTCATTTTTCACGAGCTCGCGATACCCTCTATGGATTAAGGCGCTCCCCTTTTCCAATACGACGGAGGGATAAAGCTCAAGCATTCTTCTTAAAACTTCGGGAGAGAACGGATAAATAATCGGAAGATGAGGATGGAGGGAGGGATCGAGTGATAGTAAATGGCGAATGTCCGGCAAGCTGTATCGGTTGCAGGCATTGAATACGATCCGGCCTCCGGCGGTAGACCAGCGGGCCAGGAAATCGATGGACGGCTGCTTCCGGTATATCGCCCGGTTATACACAACAGTCGGAGTCTTCACGGTGACTCTTCTGTATGCTCCCTGTTTCCGGAGGATCGCCTTCACTTTCTTTCCTCCGCTCTTCAAGTCTTTTAAACGTAAATAACAAGGATTTACCCCGTATTTGGCGCCAGCCTCCTCATACTGATTCAGCAGAGCGACGTCCCCGGCTCCGTACAGAATTCGTCTGTATACCGGATCATTGACCAAGATTCCGACTAACCGCCCCATGACGCTCCTCCTTCCTGAAATCATCATATGTTATATGAAACTTGACGGTAACCGGAAAATCCATATGGCCGGGAGGCGTTATTTCATTTAAGCCGAAAGCCGTTCCGCTTGAGTAGTTATTGCATGCGGCAGTTGGGTGGGCGTCTAATTTCCTTTGAAATTAGATTTATAGGTGACCGCCCTGTCAGGCTCCGCATATGTTACAAATGACCAGGTAACTTGCAAGGGAGGAGTCGAGCGATGAAAAAACGAAAGGCATCACCTTCCAGAAAACGCGTACGGGAACGCGGGACGTTCATAGACGCTAATTTGTCGGAGTTGAACTGGCTGGATGACGATATTTACCGGGTGGAAGATAACCCCAAGGATAAAAAGGGGAGAACGGAAATCAGGCAAGTTAGGGAAAATGAAGATGGAACCGTCAAGAACGGATTGCAGCTTCACAGGATGGTACTGGAGAAGAAGAAGGAACGGGCCGGTCAAGTTCCTGTACCCAGGCCGCCGCAGTCTCATCATGTCATTTCCCCTTCCGAGACCAGGGAGGAAATTACGGATACTTCTACAAAAGACAGGGAACAGCAGTCCGTATCTGGCGTCCAAGAGGACTTAAGCTTTCAGGAGGATAAAAGTAGTTCTGATACCGCCCATACGGAAAGTAAAGCCCGAGGAGAAGAGGGAAGGGTGGAGTCCAAGATGGCCTCTAACGAAGCTCAAGAAAAACGCTCTTCAACGGATCGTCCGGATAAGATGGCGGTATTGGATAGAAAGACGGAAATGCCGAATACCCCCATCATCTATACGGATGATCTGGTGGATGCGGCGGTTACCGGGGAGAAAATCGCCCCTCATGCGATTGATTCCCGCAAGCTAAAGCCCGGAAGCGTAACGACGGAGGCACTGGAGGATTTTGCCGTGTCCACCGAGAAGCTCGGCAACGGGACCGTTACCGGAATCAAGCTGGCCGAACAGGTGGTGGAAGAGAAGCACCTCATGGATCGGTCTATTTCCGGAGCCAAGCTCAAGGATTATTCCATATCCGGGGACAAGTTAAAGGATAACAGCATAACATCCGCCAAGCTGGCGGACAAAACGATTGATTCGATCAAAATTGCGGACGGCTCCATTCAAGCCAAGCACCTTCATCCCAACTCGATCTCGACGGAGCTTATCCAGGATCAGGCCATTACTACCGAGAAGATCAAGAGCGGAGCCATCCTTTCCAGCAATTTGGGCAATCAGGTTATCAATTCCGCCAAATTGGCCGACGGGGCGGTAACTACGGATAAACTGCGCGACGGGGCCGTCGTGTCAGATAAAATCTGCCCTAACAGCATAACTGCGGTACATCTTCAAGAGGAATCGGTGGAAGGAAGACATATCCGTGGCCGGTCTATCGGCAACAATCACTTGGCGGATGGCTCCATAACTCATGCCAAGCTGGCGGACCAGGCGGTACAATCCCAGAACATTGCTCCCCAGGCGATTGGAACAAGACATATGCAGGAGAAATCTTTGACCAGCGCTCTATTTGCGAAGGAGGCCGTCGATTCCGACATCCTTGCTTCTGAATCGGTCTTATCCAGACATATAGCAAGGGAGCAAATTACTGCCGAGCATCTGGCCTACCATGGGGTGACGCACTCCAAGCTTGCCGACGGAAGCGTCTCACGGGAGAAAATCACGGATGGGGCGGTAAGCGGTGAGAAACTGGCCGATGGAGCGGTTGGAACCACGAAGCTGGCACCTGATTCCATTCTTAGTGAGCATTTGACAGACGGCTGCGTCACACGGGAAAATCTGGCTCATCTTTCCGTAGAGGCTCATCATCTGAACCGCCATTCCGTCTCCGCGCAGCACATTCAGGACCGGGCGGTTTCGACCTCGGCCATTATGGATGAAGCGATCACCACTATAAAGCTGGCTGCGGGAGCCGTCACGAAGGAAAAGCTTAGCGAAGATTCGGTCGATAGCATTCATATTGTGTCCGAGGCCATTCGCGGCTACCATTTGCCAGCGGATGTCATCCGGACCTATCACCTGGACAGCGAGTCGGTAAGTGAGGATAAGCTGGCTCCGGAATCCGTCAACGGAAGCAAAATCAGAAAACAGGCCATAGGGACCCAACACCTGGTCGACGGTGCGGTGACGAGCGGGAAGCTTGCGCCTCAAGCAGTTAAGAGCGAGCATTTGGCCGACAGGTCGGTAACGACTGCACATCTCCATCCGCAGTCAGTCGGTTCGGAACAGCTTCAGGAAAACTCGGTGACAACCCATGCGCTGAGAGACAGCAGCATAACGACAAGCAAGCTGGCTACAGGGAGCGTAACTGCCGACAAGCTGGATATCGAAATTGTGTCCGGCAAGCACATTAAGACCGAAACGGTTCAAGGACGTCATATACAGCAGGGCAGCATTCAGGGCCGGCATTTGGAAAAAGGAGCGGTCCAAATGGACCATTTGGCTGCTCACAGCGTGGATGAGAGCAAGGTGAAGCCGGGCTCCATCCATACAGAGCAATTGGCCGGCGCGGCGGTGACGTCGGAGAAGCTGGCGACCGGGTCTGTCTTAAGCGGGCATATCGCCCATAAAGCGGTTCATACGGAACATCTGGGAGAGCGGATTATCCAGGAGACGCATCTCAAGGAAGGCTCCGTGACGGAGGATATTCTGGGCAAGGAGGCGGTAACGGGAAGCAAGCTGGCTCCCGGGGCCGTGACCTTCGACAAGCTCGCAGAGCAATCTGTCGGAGGAATTCACCTGCAGGAGCAGGCCATCGGCGAAGAACATCTTAGAGATGAGATGATAGCCCCCCGCCATTTAATGAAGGAGGCTTTTACATCCAATATTTTCGCCGACCAGGGGATAGACGGCAGCAAGGTGAAATCGTTGACGATCGATACCGAACAGCTGGCCAACGGTTCGGTGACCGCCGAGAAGATCATCTCGGGAGCTATACATGGCTATCACTTGGCAAATCATTCGGTGTCGACAGAGCATTTGGCCGGCCGCATTGTCGGTCCAGCCCATATCCAAGAGAATGCGGTAAGCGGGCCGATGCTGCAGAATGAATCGATCACCTCCGACAAGCTGGCTCCCGGTGCAGTGAACAGCACCATTCTTGAAGAAGAAACGGTCGAAAGCAGGCATATCCGTCTGAAGTCGATTGGCGAAGGGCATATTCAGGATGGAGCGGTAGTCGCCCGCCATATACAGCCTGAAGGATTGACCGGAGCGCATCTGGCTCCTGAGAGTATAGACGGCTCTCGACTCCAACCGGGGAGCATAGGCCGTTTTCATTTGGAAGAACAGACAGTTACCGGAGCGCATCTGGCTCCCGGTGCGGTCGCCTCCGAGCATCTTCAACCGCAATCGATTCTGGCAGACCATCTGCGGCCGGGATTGATCGAAACCGGGCATATTCAGGAAGGAGCGATTACCGCCGAGCTGCTGCAGAAGGAGACGATCACCTCCGATAAGCTGGCATTGGGAGCAGTCACCGCAGAGGTGCTGGAGGAAGGAGCGGTCGAAAGCCGGCATATTAAACAGGATGCGATCCGCGGCTATCATATTCATATCGGATCGATTCTCGGCCGACACATTCAGACGGAAGCGATTCATGCCCGCCACATCAAGAAAGGGATACTGACATGGGATCATTTTGAGGAGCCGGGAGTGGACGCTTCGCTCGTTCGAAATTTGAGTGTAGAATCCGAGCAGATTGTCAATGGAGCGGTAACCGGGTCAAAGCTTGCAGTAGAATCGGTTGGCAGTGAGCATATCGTCAGCGAAGCGGTAAGCTCCGATCATATAGCCCCCGAAGCGGTGACGGAGGAGCATCTGAAGGATGGAGCAGTAACCGGACCGAAACTTGCAGTAGAATCGGTTGGCAGCGAGCATATCATCAGCGAAGCGATAAGCTCCGGCCATATAGCGCCCGAGGCCGTGACGGAGGAGCATCTGGAGGATGGAGCGGTAACCGGCCCCAAGCTTGCAGTAGAATCGGTTGGCAGCGAGCATATCATAAGCGAAGCGATAAGCTCCGGCCATATAGCACCCGAAGCGGTGACGGAGGAGCATCTGGAGGATGGAGCGGTAACCGGGCCGAAACTTGCGGCGGAATCGGTTGGCAGCGAGCATATCGTCAGCGAAGCGATAAACTCCGGCCATATAGCACCCGAAGCCGTGACGGAGGAGCATCTGGAGGATGGAGCGGTAACCGGCCCCAAGCTTGCGGCGGAATCGGTTGGCAGCGAGCATATCGTCAGCGAAGCGATAAGCTCCGGCCATATAGCGCCCGAGGCCGTGACGGAGGAGCATCTGAAGGATGGAGCAGTAACCGGGCCCAAGCTCTCTACTGATTCTGTTGGCAGCAAGCATATCGTCATTGAAGCGATAAGCTCCGAGCATATAGCACCCGAAGCGGTGACGGTGGAGCATCTGAAGGATGGCTCGGTGACGGCCCCGAAGCTTGCTGAACGAAGCGTCGCCGGAATCCACATCCAGCCGGGCAGCATTCAACTGGAGCACTTGGCTCCCGAGCTGCTGGAGAACCTGCAGCGGACCGTTACCGCTGCTGTCCTTCCGGCGGAAACACCGGAAGTTGCCGCAGGCCCGCAGGAGACTTCCTCGACAGAGGAAGCGCAAGGCGCTGAGTCTTTGGAAGAAGGGCTTGAATCTGTGGCAGAACCCGCCGTTCCCGCATCCGATTCCGAAGAGGAAGTGAATGCGGAGGCACCGGTACCCGGAATGGAAGAAGCTAAAGATGAGAAGTTGGCAGAAACTAAGGATGCGCTGGTATCCGGATTGGAAGCAACAGAGAATGTACCGCTATCAGGACCGGGAGAACCGTCGAATTCGCCGTCGTCCAAGTCCGACGGGGCACAGCCAGAATTGGCTGCCCAAGCGACTACAGTCTCTCCCCTGCAGCAGTTCGGAGCAGCGCCATTCCGAATCGGGCTGGAGGAAGATTCGGTCGAGGTCGCCGTCAAGCTTCCTCAGGCTTACTCCGATGATCGTTATTCCATCGTGGCGATGACGAACCATCCGGCCTGCTATGCCGTATTGAAAGAGCAGGCGGCCGGCTCGGCTGTCATAGAGGTTGTTCGGACCAGACTGTGCCCGGCTTTCGATGGAATGATCACCTGGATTGCCCTCGGCCACCAATAACACACGAACGAGAAGACGCCCGGTAAACCTTTGGCCGGGCGTCGTTTTTTTTGTTTATCCAGATGCTGCGACAGAATTTGTGGGCCTGCATTTATTTATAGCCAATTCAATTTGCGTTTCTAACGCTCCCCTTATGCCTTCTTGGGAGCAAAATGTTCCATGGAACAGACTTACAAACCTTATTACAAAACAACCTATTACAAAACAACCTATTACAAAACAACCTATTACAAAACAACCTATTACAAAACAACCTATTACAAAACAACCTATTACAAAACAACCTATTACAAAACAACCTATTACAAAACAACCCCTTTTACCAAACCCCCATAAAACTTTTCGTGAAAGCTGCTTGAGATGAAAAAAAAGTTGTTTCCGGTATTTACATTTATCTCTTAATTGATGCTTTTGACTGTTATCCCTTAGACTCAGAAAAGATTATGACTTGCTTTCCTTCAGCCTTGCCACTGTCCTTGTAATTTTTAATCGGTATCTATCCTGGGCATGGTGTCTGGTCACCCACGTGTAAGGGGCAACTCACCCCGGGAGTAGCGTGTTAAGATGGTGGGGAGCTGATCAATATGTTTGGAACCTTTCGGGCCATCGGTGAGAGGAAATTGAGCAGTAGGGATAACAGTCAAAGGATGAGAAGAAGCAACAGGCTGGGCAAGAGTAACTGAGCGAAGGGGATAGCGGTTCAAAGGGTGAGCAAAGAGCAACAGGCCTCGGCACGAAGCTACTGAGTGAGCGGGATAACAGTCAAAAGGAGAGAAGAAGCAACAGGCGAGCAAGAGTAATTGAGCGAAGGGGATAGCGGTCCATAGGGTGAGCAAAGAGCAACAGGCCTTGGCACGAAGCTACTGAGTGAGTGGGATAACAGTCAAAAGGAGAGAAGAAGCAACAGGCTGGGTAAGAGTAACTGAGTGAAGGGGATAATGGTCCAAATGGTGAGCAAAGAGCAACAGGCCTCGACATGAAGCTACTGAGTGAGTGGGATAACAGTCAAAAGGTCGCCGGAGGAGGAGCCGGGCCCTAAAACGCAGAAGTCCCTACAAATAGGTAAATAAAAGGCGGATGGATCCGGTTCTAGATAGAAACATTGAAATGAACTCTGCCCAATAAATTAAACTTGTGTTTTAATAGAATTAATGAACAAGGATCACATTATCGATCCTTGTACTGCGGGCTGGAAAATATAATGTATAATTAATAAAAAAATGGAGGGAGAGGAGAAGAAATAATATAGAAGTTAATTCCTTTTATGCAAAAAATGGTAATAAAAAGGAGGTTGTTAATATGAGAAAGAATAGAATCTTTGTGCTCATAATGATGATCTGGCTTACCATCTTAACGGTTTGGTCGATCAATAAAGTAACCGCATCCCTGACCTTTGACCGCCCCATAACCATAAGCGGGTGGCCGGAGCAAAACCAGCAAATAACGGCCGTTCCGATGGACAAGAATACGGTGTGGATTATTGATTCCAACGATTATAGTTATATTAAGGTGATTACTCGTGATAATGAAGGCTTTAAAATAACACAGTCCTTCATGTCTCTAAGGAATGAATAAAAGCCATCTGTACATATTCAAGGTGCTGTTAATCTTTTTCCCCCGGTGCTTTCTGTCCTCTCCGTTCCAGCCTGCGGTACTGGACAAGCATAGCCGCCCGCCAAGGAAGCAGCATGCCGAACGCCAGAATGAAGAAAATTCCGGCACTTTGGGAAATAGTAATATAAGGCTCCAGAACATCGTGCAGTAGAGTACGCACTAGCAGCAAACCTATGATAACGACAATGAACATGCTTGATCGCTTTAAATAAATCTCATCGCCTACCTGATGAAATTTAGAGGTACGGATGAGCGGGTAAGAAAAAAGCAGCGCCCCGACCAGAAAGGCAGCAGCGACCCATGTCCACGGGATGCGGAATGCGGGTGCCAGAAACATTAAAAAGCCTGTTGCCATTCCGACAGGAGGCATAATGATTTTCTTGAGAGAGGTCGGTTTGTTAGCTGCCCTCAGTCTCAGAACAATGACGGCGCTGCCCGCGAACAGCGATACGAGGATGGACAGGACCTGCGGAGAAAACAGTGCGTGAGTCATCACAATATCACTCCATTTGCAAAAGTATGTGGCCATGGAATGAAGTAGGTCACCTTTCTATTGTAACTAATGTTGCAGCTATCTTCAAAACAGCCGTTGAAGCTAGCAATTACATAGATAATCCGCAGATTAGATAGGCGGCAGTCGGTCATGCGTTCATTATCAGTTTCTCCGTAGCTATGGCTGGTATGGACAAGATCTGAGCAAATGATTATTTATGTTATGGGGATTATTTCCTATGCTGATGAAGAATTTAATCATTTGAGTCAGGAGGGGAAATAGCGACCGTAATCTTTAAAAGAAGGCTGGCCATGCTGATGGTGATCACGACTATTTTGTATGCGTTTACAGTGTGGGTACCGACTGCGGTAACTCCAGTTATGGCTGCGGAGGATTATCTAGTTAATGATGATTTCGAGGATGGAGCAGTTCCAGACAGCTATATAATTAACCCGAATCCGCCAACGGCCGACAATTACGTTGAGGTAAGGGAAGATCCGGCGAATCCGGGGAATAAGGCTCTATATCTTCATGATACTGCCGGAACTACCTCTGTGGCCCGCTCCTTCCTCCCGCAGACGAGCGGTAGGCTGATTCTGGAAGCCGATTTCATGCATCATGAGGGTAAAACGAACGGAATGAGAATTATCCGTCTTCAGTCCTCGGACAATAAAACGGCGGTAAGCATTGAAACAAACAGCGGTCAATTTTCATATCGGAGGGCGTCAGCGGCTTCCCATAGCCTTTTTTATAATTACAGCGCCGACACCTGGTATAAGCTTAAGATCGTTGCTGATCTGGACCGACAATGTGCGGACATCTACCTGGACGGAGAACTTATGCTGACGGATCAGCCCTTCGACGCCGAAGTCCGGGATATAGCGAAATGGGATTCCAACACTCCGGGCAGCTCTAATCGCAGCCATTTTCTGGATAACATCAAGGTATATAAGAACGATCCGGTTACAGTTCCCCTCCCGCCGTCAGAGCTTCGTGCCCGCTCCATGGACGGCAGCGTGGAATTAAGCTGGGGGGCTGTCACCGAAACAACCTACTATACGGTTAAGGCGGGAACCGCTTCCGGCCAATATGACTTGTTCTACCGGACGGAGAATGCGGCGGTCACCTCTTATACGATAGAGGGGTTGAACAATGGCACACCTTACTACTTCACGGTGAGCGCATCCAATTCCGTGGGAGAAGGACCGAATGCGGCAGAGGTTACCGCGACACCGTCAGCCGCCCCGCCGGAACCGACCGGAGTATCGGTCCATGCCGGAGATAAGCAAATCCGACTGTCCTGGGATGCTGTAGCGGGTGCCGAATCCTATACGGTTAGAAGCAGCACCGTTTCCGGCGGGCCTTATACGATTGCCGCCTCGGGGCTTGCGGAAACGGAGTACACTTATACCGGTCTGCTTAACAATAGAACGTATTATTTCGTAATCAGCGCCGAGACGAACGGAGTGGAAGGCCGGACATCGGAAGAAATTGCTGCCTCTCCGATTTCGTCGAAGCCTGTGCAAGCGCCGATGAATTTAAGGGTTCCTCCTATGGCTTATGACGAGCAAAGCATCATTCTGGTTTGGGAAAAGCCGGAGGAATACAGCGGCATTCGCGATTACCGCGTTTATCAGGATGGAAAATTTATTGGCACCGCTAATGAGAACAAGGCGATTCATTCCCCGGCCAGGCGCTTCATCGACAAGTTCTATGCCGAGGATACAGAGCAAATCCATGTGCCGATATCCATGCATAACTTTACAGTCACCGGTCTCGCTCCGTCAACGGCTTATACCTTCACTGTGACCGCGGTTGACGCCGACGGCAACGAATCTCCCGCCAGCAATCCGGTAACACAGACTACGGCTGCCGTTCCCGAAATATTTAACATCGAAGATTATGGGGCGGTGGGTGACGGCGAGACATTGAACACTGCAGCCATTCAGGCGGCGATCGATGATGCGACGCCGGGAGGCAAAGTGGTTATTCCTCCGGGTGTTTTCAAATCCGGGGCCATCTGGTTGAAAAGCGATATGACTTTGGAAATCAGCAGAGGAGCAACGCTTCTCGGTTCGGAAGACCCGGAGGATTACCCCTACGGCTATATGCTGTATAACTATACGACGGTACCTCGTTTTTACTCGCTGATTAACGCTCATACTTATGACCGCGGGACGCTCCGCAATATCCGTATTGTCGGAGAAGGCACGATAGACGGGAACGGATGGCTGCCGCCGGTTCGGTATGATGATGATTATTTCCCAGTCCAACCGCCGGGCAATAACTCCACGTACGAGCAGTTTGGCGTATTGGCCAAAAATCAGACAAACTATGCCCGCGATGTACTCGGCTTAACTCAGGCAGGTGCTTATTCGACACGCTCCAATCTAATTACTCTTAGGGGTGTCGAGAATGTTTTCTATGGCGGATTTACCGCTTTAAATCCGTCCAACCATACTTTGGTTAATCTGGATTCCGATCACATTACCGTCGGAGGAGTCAAGCTGCTTACCTTCGATGACAACAATGCGGATGGGATTGAATTTGGCGGCGGCGAAGATCTGGTTGTGTTCAACAACGTTTTTGACACCGGTGATGATTCGATGAATTTTGCCGCCGGACAAGGGGCTCAAGGACAGAAGGAGGAGCCTACGCGTAATGCATGGATTTTTAACAACTACATGCGGGAGGGACACGGCGGCGTCGTTATGGGAAGCCATACGGCGGCCTGGATTGAGAATATATTGGCCGAAGACAACGTAATGGACAGGACGGAAGTCGGACTGCGCGCCAAAACGAGTACTCCTACCGGCGGCGGAGCAAGGAATATTGTGTTCCGGGATACCGCGATGAGAAACGGCAAGAATCAGGCCTTTATTTTTACTTCGTCTTACTCTGACGTGAATTCGGCGATTGAATATGAGCCTGCCGACCGGCCTTCCCAATTTAAGGGCATTTACGTTCATAACGTATCTGTCGACCATTATGCCAAGGAATCGATTAACGTGGCAGGGGTAGACGGGGGCTTTCACGAGGATATTCATTTCGACCACGTGACCTTCTATCGCTCCAAGCCCGCCAACATCAATTATATGCGCGGCAGCACCTTTAACCACGTGGTGTTCGTTGATCTGCAGAATCCTTGGGCCATAACGAATTCATCCGATCTGGAATTCAGCGGAATGACAACCATGAACACGGCTTCTGAGGATGCGGCTGTGCCGCCTCGCTGGCCGGAGGGAAGCCAATTAACGGCTCCCGCAGTTAACGATACCTCCGTCACTCTCACCTGGACCCCGGCGCAGGATAATGTGAAGGTAACGGGATACAGAATATTTGAGGGCGATACTATCGTTGGCGTTTCAACAGCGACAGGCATGGGGGAAGCGGCCAATACATATACGGTTCAGGGCCTCTCTCCCGGTTTAAGCTACGAGTTCAGGGTGGAGGCGGCGGACGCCACAGGAAACTGGACGGATGCGGGAATAAGACTGAACGTGGTGACAACGGGGCATAAGGATACAGTACCGCCCGTAGTTCCGGACGGAAGCCGGATTGAGCTGGCGGACAAAATCCATACGACCTGGCTCACGATAAAATGGCCTGAGGCTTCGGACAACATAGGAGTTCACAAGTATCTTATTTACGTCAACGGCGAACTGAAGGGCCAGAGCAGAGTAACGTCCTCTTCCCCGGGGAACATGTATACAGTGACGGGTTTGTCGTTCGAAACCCCGTATACTATCGAGGTGGAGGCGGCAGATGCTGCCGGAAATACGGCGAGATATCCCGAACCTCTTGTCGTAACTACGGCAGGGGCTTATGATACCGCTGTCCCCTATTGGCCGGAAGGGGCAGAATTGACGACAGAATCAGTTGCGCCGGACAGTGTGCTTCTGCGCTGGACGGAGGCGAAGGATGATTTGGGAGTCACGGGCTATCGAATTTATAAGGATGGCAAACCGTTTGAGGGTGAAGTGAAATTTACACCGGCCAACCAAGCTCATACAGTCCCAGGTGAAGCCACTTCGTTCAAAGTGGACGGATTATTGCCCGAAACCGAATATCGCTTCAGGGTTGAGGCAGGGGATGCGGCCTCTAAATGGACGGGCAGCGGCCCGAGCGTTACGGTAAAGACATCTGCCGCCGGTGAAGGTCCTCCGGACCCGGTCGATCCGACAGACCCTCCGGCCCCGGTTGACCCGACAGACCCTCCGGCCCCGGTTGACCCGACAGATCCTCCGGACCCGGTCGATCCCACGGATCCGCCTGACCCGTCTCCTGGACGCGATCCGCATCCGATCGGGGGCTACTGGCCGCTGGTTACCCGCTGGAGCGATGTAATCTCGCACTTTGTAGAAGGGGCTCAGGTCCGGGTTAAGATCGATCCGGTCCGGATGAAGGATTGGCTGAGCAGAAATCCGGAGAAGGCTCCTTACTTGGAAATGGGAACCCAAGGCGACGCGCATGATATTACGTTCGAATGGAGCGGCGAAGTCGTCCGGAGGCTGACGGAGTGGAATGCGGACATTACCCTCCTATTGGACGCGGGGTTCGCTGCCTTTTCCCTCCCCTTAAAGCTGTTGAACGACCCGGGCATTGAGGAGGAACTGCGTACTGCGGCAGAGGACATTGTCTTTACAGTCAGGGTAAACCTGGCGGACGAAAATTTCGTTAAACGTTTGGAGATTTATTTGCAGAATCATGGAATGAAGCGGGAGTCGGATATCGTTCAATGGACGGCGACAGCATCTGTTGACGGACGCGTAATCGAACTGCGGGATATCGGCATGCATTATGGCCATTATTTGCCGATAGCCAATGAGAGCATAGAGCCCGATCGTTCCACTGTTGCTCAATATGATCCGGCTGATCAGCGGCTGTCCTTCGTCCCATCTGTCTTCCGGAGGACGGAGGAAGGATGGGGGGCGGACTTCAGGCGGATAGGCAGCGGCTTCTATTTGGCGATAAGCCAATCTCGCTCCTTCAGCGATATGGAAGGCCATTGGGCGGAGGAAGATGTGATCATGCTGGCGAACAAACTCCTTGCGGAAGGGATTGCGAATGACCAATTCGCGCCGGAGCTTCCGGTAACCCGTGCCCAGTTTACGGAATGGCTGGTGCGGGTGCTCGGGTTAAGCGAAGCGGGAGCGGGTGATGAGCCGCTCTTTAAAGACACCGCGCCCGGAGACTGGTTCTCCCGATCGGTGGCAACCGCTGCGAAGCATCGGCTGGTCGTTGGTTATGAGGACGGGAGCTTCCGGCCGAATCAGGGGATTACGCGGGAGGAAATGGCCGTCCTGGTCCATCGTGCTTGGACATTCGCAGACGGAAGGGCCTTGTCACAGAGTCCTGTAAACCGGATACCGCAGTTCCTGGATACGGACAGGATCAACCTGTGGGCCATACCGGCGGTTCAACGGTTGGCAGAGAGCGGATGGATTGAGGGAAGAGCCGACGGATTCTTCGAACCGCAGCAGCCGGCAAGCAGAGCGGAGGCGGCGGTCATGCTGGTGAGGCTATTGAGACAGCTTGATTTTATTAAGTGACCGTAACGCCGATCGGGGACCAAGCCTCTCCGGTCGGCGCCTCATCAGTTGTCCTCCGCATAATTTCATATTCTCGGCAGCGCCTAACCTAACGGTTAGGCTTTTTTTGTGTTTTTGGAGGATGTGAAGAGTCCCGGTTACAGGTGCCGTTACACAACTTTCACGGAGACATACAATGGGATGAAAACCATTGAGCCCGAACAAGTTGTTCGGCTAACAGAAAGGCTAGATTATCCGGGTTCATTATCCGAAAATCCAAGCAGCGGTTGTCTTCCGAAAGAGCCGTACATTTTCCGAATCCGGTATGAGTGAGGGGTTGAGATGACAAGAAAAGTACGAACAAGAAGAGGCCGGCGCCAAGTCCTCAGCTCCCGCGCAAGGAAGGCTGCAATCCGCTGGGGACGCAGACGGCAGGGGAAAATAACCGGCTCGAGAAACAGAAGAAGAGGCATCGCACCCAGGCTGAGAAAATACAATCGCGGCAGCAGGGCAAGCCGGACAGCAAGAGCAAAACTCCTTCGCCACCCGGCTCCGCCCTTCCCCGCCTCCGCGATCAGCCGGACGACGGCTATTCTAGGTGTCCAAGAGCCCTATCCGGCTGTCCATTCTATCCTGGATGAGCTGCAGAAGCTGCCGCTTGAGGACATTATTCTCGTCCTCCGCCATTCCGATGACGCTTGGTTCGCTCAACTGCGGGCACATCCCGCCAGGCCGATCCTTGTGCGTGCGCAACCGCCATCGGAATCCGATACGGAGGCCAGGGAGGCCGGCGCGAGGATCAGCCGCTCCGACATTCTGCTCTTTGCCGATGCGGAGAAAGCTGTTCCGGCCGAAGCTCTCGTACCTCTCATCCTGGCTGTTGCCGGCGGGGTGGAGATGGTCGTGCAGAACGGGTCTGCGGGTCCCCCCTCCCTCCCCTACTCCCTCTCTCGGACGGCTGCCGAGCGGATGGGGTACGGTCGTGCGGCCGATCCCAGCGCTGCCTTATCTGATGCTCTCCGATTGGGTATGAGTGTACAGGCACCCATAGCCGCGGGTGCTGCAGAAGCCCCTTCGGGAGAGCAGGAAAAGCTGCAGGTTAGCAGTCATTCGCTCCAACCCCGGAGTGCGTCGGAGCCTCCAGGCCCCCTGCTTTCCCGGGATTCGGACGATCTGCCGCATGTGGCAGGGGGAGAACGGCCATGACAATGACGAGCATCATCATCCCGACGTATAATGGCCGGGAACTGCTGGCGGCTTGCATTCAGTCCATTCGCTCCTCTACCTCCTCTCCTTATGAGCTGATCGTGGTGGATAACGGTTCTGTCGATGGTACAGCGGAGTATTGCCGTGAGGAACAGCTTACTTATGTCGGGCTGCCGGATAACCGAGGTTTTCCGGCCGCTTGCAATATAGGGTTGAGGCTGGCGAAGGGAAGCTCCCTGATGCTCCTTAACAATGATGTAGTCGTAACCGGCGGATGGCTGGAACGATTGCTTGAAGCTTTGCACAGCGCCCCGGATATAGGAATCGTCGGCCCCTGCTCCAATCGGGTAAGCGGAAGCCAGAAGGTCCGCTTGGGCTATGCCTCTATGGAGCAGTTCCACTGCGAGGCTCATCGGTATATGGAAGCGAGAAGGGGAATCCGTACGGCCACCCGGCGCTTGACCGGCTTCTGCTTTCTATTCAGAAGAGAGCTGTGGGAGCGGATCGGGGAATTGGATGAGCGATTTACTCCCGGTTATTACGAGGACGATGATTATTGTTATCGGGCAAGGAGAGCCGGTTACCGGCTGCTGATTGCCCGGGATGCGTATGTTCATCATATCGGCAGTGCCAGCTTCCGCAGGCATTCGAAGCGGAGCAAACTGCTTTATATCAACCGAAGAAAATTTATTCGAAAATGGGGAGTTCATCCGCATCGGTTTATCTGATGAAGGACCTGACAGGCAACCTGTCAAGTCCATGACCATAACGGATGAAGGGGAGGAAAGCTTATGAAAGGAGTTATTCTGGCAGGCGGCAAAGGTACCCGATTGGCGCCGCTGACGGCGGTAGTTAATAAACATCTCCTGCCGGTAGGGAAATATCCGATGATCCATTACAGTGTACTGAAGCTGCGCGAAGCGGGAATCACCGATATTCTGCTGGTGACCGGCCGGGAAGCGGCCGGAGATTTCATCAGGTATTTGGGGAGCGGCTCGGAGATGGGGGTCCGTCTTACCTATCGGGTTCAAGAGGAGGCTGCCGGAATCGCGAATGCATTGGAATTGGCCCGGCCCTTTATTCAGGAAGGGGAAAAATTCGTCGTTATGCTGGGGGATAATTTATTCGAGGAGAGCCTGACACCTTTCGTCCGCAGCTTTGAACAAAGGGAAGGCGCAATGGTGCTGCTCAAGAAAGTCGATGAGCCCTATCGTTACGGAGTCCCCGTCTTTAGGGAAGGACGTATTATCCGAATTGAAGAAAAGCCGGACCATCCCCGTTCGGAATATTGCGTCACCGGGATCTATTGGTATGACAGCGGAGTATTTGATCGAATAAGGCGAATTGTCCCTTCGGAGCGGGGAGAACTGGAAATATCCGATGTTAACAACCTGTATGCCGAGGAAATGCTTCTTGCCTATGAAGTAATGGCCGATTGGTGGATTGATGCGGGCACATTCTCTTCCTTGCAGGAGGCCTCCAAGTACATGCTTAAACGGCAAGAGTGAGGCTGCCGGTTCTAACGGACCGGGCGCATCGCGGAAGAAGAACAACATTCGGGAAAGGAGCTGCAGATGTCATGAGAAGCGGCAGACAGGCTACATTCATACGCAGGAGGACGGGCAAAACCAGGCGCTTGGCAGGCGGGCGGACAGAGGACGGATTCCGCGCAGGCCATGCAGACGGATGGAGCGACGGTTATCATTACGGCCGCTGCCGGAAGGTGATGGAACAGGTTCCGGACCCATCCGAAATTTTGTATGACCTTCATGTCGTTTTTGTTCACGAGGCGCTGTTTGCCCTTAATGAAGGCATTCGCAGCGGTCTTGAATCGTTGGTCTCGCGAGTGTCGGTCGTCAATCCGATGCAGGCGGACGCGGCGGCCTATATTGCAGGTCTTGCTCCTGATTTGGTCCTCGTCTTGAACGGAGTTCATGCTTTTCCCCCCGAGCAGGCGCAGGCACTAAAGCAATACGGGGTGAAAACCGCGGTATGGTTCGCCGACGATCCGTATTTCACGGACGTCTCCTCCCAAATCGCCCCTTTATATGATTATGTATTTACGCATGAAATGGGCTGTGTTCCCTTCTACCAAGGCCTTGGCTGTCCAAATGTGCACTATTTGCCGTTGGCGGCCAGCCGCAAGGTGTTCTACCCTCAGCCTGTAGGCAGCGAGTACCGGACGGATATTTGTTTTATCGGCACCGGATTCTGGAACCGGATCTCCTTCTTCGATCAAATCAGCCGATACTTGACCGGGAAGAAAGTGATGATTTCGGGAGGTCTCTGGACGAGGCTCAAAGCCTATCCGCGGTTAAAGCATCGGATTACGCTTGCAGGAACGCCCTTCGAGCAGACAGCGGCCTATTATAGCGGAGCCAAGATCGTCGTCAATCTCCACCGGGCTGCGGAAGACAGCCAGCATAATAAAAATTCCCGCCGGCTTCCCGCGCTGTCCGTCAACCCGCGGACATTTGAGATGGCGGCCTGCGGGACTCTGCAGCTCACCGATATTCGCCAGGACCTGAACGATTTCTATATTCCCGGCAGCGAGATAGAAACTTATACATCCGCACAGGAATGGATCGAGAAAGTGGAATATTATTTAAATCATGAAGACCGACGGCGGGAAGTAGCGCTGCGCGGGTTACACCGAACCATGAAGGAGCATACTTACCGCCATCGGCTGATTCAGCTGTTAACGACGGTATTCGGCGATAGACTCGAGTCAGCAAATAAACGATCGGAGGTGACATCATGAGACGTTCGCCGGGAAGGGCCCAGCCTCGTTATACTGCGGGAAGAATGATCGGTTATCAGCAAGGACTTATAGAAGGTCGCCACTATGGAAGAGCATTGGCGGTCAAGCAGCAGTTCGCCGCGATGCACCAACCGCGGTTATGGAACAAGCGGGTTCTGTTCGTAACAAGCGGCAAAGGCTTCCCCTACTCTCCGCTGGACGAGGCGGTGGCCGCAGCATTGCGTAAAATGACGGCCTATTGCGAAACGGCTCTGCCTAATGATCCGATTCTCGGCATTATCGATCGGGTGCAGCCGGATCTTGTGCTGGTATTGGAGGGGATGGTACTTCCTCCGGACGTTATGAATACGATCCACTCGCGGGGAATCCGAACAGCGCTATGGCTGACGGATGACCCTTATTATACGGATATTACAGGCCGAATCGCCCCCTATTACGAATTTGTGTTCACACTTGAAAAAAGCTGTCTCCCGTTTTATCAGCAAATGGGCTGTTCCCGTGTCCATTATTTGCCGTTGGGAGCCAATCCCGATGTTTTCCTGCCGCGTCCCGTTCACCCGTTCCGGCGCCGGGAGATCAGCTTTATCGGAACCGGGTATTGGAATCGGATCGCCTTCTTCAATCAAGTGCTCCCCCTTCTTCATCACCGCAATTTCCTGTTGTCCGGCTGGTGGTGGCATCGACTTAGGCGGTTCCGTACGTATCGCCGCAAGATTCAGCTGGGCAGATGGATGGGGCCGCAGGAAACTTCGGAAGTCTATTGTGCTTCCCAAATCGTCATCAATTTGCATCGCGCCTTCGATGATGAGTCCTATAATTCCAACAGCCGGAAAATTCCGGCGGTATCCCTCAACCCGCGGACATTTGAAATCGCCGCTTGCGGGGCTTTTCAGCTAACAGACGAAAGATCCGACCTTGCAAGCTTCTATGTTCCCGGAGAAGAAATCATTACTTACAGCTCTCCGAGCGATTTTGTCGAGAAGGTGAACTATTATTTAAGCCGGCCGGAGGAAAGAAGGGATATTGCGCTGAGAGCTTTAAAACGGACCCTGCATGAGCACACCTACGAGCAGCGGCTGAATCAGCTCTTTACTATCATCTTTGAACAAACGCCGGGCTGACGGGCGCGGCCTGTCGCCTCAATTTTACAGAAGGAGGTCGCATGACTATGGCAGCTCATTCTATGCGGGCAAGACGAAGGAGCTTGCGGAGCCGCAAAGCTTCTCCGATACGGCTTCATGCCAGACCGGCCAGAAGAAGAACGGCGCGCCGGAGAAACGGTTTATCCTCCCGCCGGTCCATGTTCCGTCGGAAGGGTAAGGCTGCACGCGGACGCAGACGGCTTGGAACGAAACGAACAAGAAGTTACATCCCCCGCAGAACCGGCCCTTACTGGCAGGGCTATCAGCTCGGATACCGGCAGGGCTTCGATGAAGGGGCGGCACAGGGAATGGCGGAGGGAGCCGAAGGGCTTCAGGCTTCCGCTTGAACATGTTCCCGCCGTTTTCCAGAGCCTAGCCGTTTTTCCGGCAGAGTCCGAAGATGCTGAATTCTACTTTATGTCCTTAGCGGAGGCTTCCCTCGAGCAGGGAAGATCCTTCCATCCTACGGGGACAAGCCTTTACTTTTTCTCTATTCTTCTTCTCCTATTTCCTCTCTAATGGCAAATTCCATATTTTCTACTATTCTATGATTCTTCTCTACGAAAGATTCCTGTTGAATTACGAAATGACCGGCCCTTTTTTTGCTAGTGAAAGAATTGCCTGAAGATAGATGTCAAGGTCATAAGCCCCGATGAAACAGGGGATGGACGACCGCCAATTTTTTTCAAGATAGGTTTCTGCTTCATTTATATGAAAAGAAGACTGCATACTATGTATCCTAGTAACACTTATCCCTTAAGTTCTTTTACCCCTATTCCGACGGCTCGACATCACTCCAAGCATGGCTAGCATCAGTCGCATAAAATTACGAGTTGCGCCAGTTAACTTGATGTATTCATTAGGGGACTTGTGAACAACTGCCAGATGGAAAGGAGAGAGCTGCGGATGAAGGTCGTCATTATGGCCGGAGGCAAAGGAACCCGATTCTGGCCGAGAAGTGTTGAGCGCAAGCCTAAACAGTTTCTATCCCTCACCTCGAAGGAAACAATGCTGCAGGTTACGTACGGACGGTTTCGCAAATGGCTGCCGCGGGAGAGCATTTATGTAGTTACAACGAAAACCTATCGATCCCTGGTAGAGCAGCAGCTCCCGGACTTGCCCGCGGACCATATTATCGAGGAGCCGGCCCCTCGGGATACCGGTCCTTGCGTAGCTCTGACGGCGAATTTTTTCTTGAGGAGAGAAGAGGATGAAGTGATCGTGACCGCTCCGTCCGACCAATATATTCCCGATGACGAAGCGCTGATGAAGGCTTTGTGGAAGGCCGAGCAGAGAGCGGAAAGCGATTTGGCCATCGTTACGCTTGGAGTGATCCCGACCAGAGCCGAGACCGGCTACGGGTATATTGAGGCGGAGGAAAGCGCAGAAGGCATCCGGCGGGTCCGCAGATTTATCGAGAAACCTTCTCACGAGAAGGCCCAGGAGCTGATTCTCCAGCCCAATATGTATTGGAACAGCGGGATTTTCATCTGGAAGCCTTCTACGATTGCCTATTATATGAAGCTCTATCAAGCATCAATCTGGAAGAGAATAGACCTGCCGGGGGATACCTGGAAGGAAGGCTATTCCGAGCTGCCTAAAATATCCGTGGATTACGCGGTGCTGGAGAAAGCCGATACGATCTGGACGGTACCGGTCGACTTCGAATGGGATGACGTCGGGTTGTGGACGTCTTTGGAAAGAATTCACGGTACGGATGAGCACGGCAACTTGGCGGAGGGCCCCATCCGATTTTTACATTCGTTCAACAACATCGTCTTTACGGACAAAGCGAAGACGGTCGTCATCGGAGCCGCAGACCTGATCATCGTCTCTACCGGGGAAGGGCTGCTGGTATGCCACAAATCGGATGAGCAGCTCATTAAACAGGTTCTGCAGGAGTGGGAACGCGAAGAAGAAGGAGGAAGCGAGAGAGAATGAAGGCATTGATTACTGGAATATCGGGATTTGTAGGAAGCCACTTGGCCGAGTATTTGCTCGGCAAGCAGGTGGAGGTGACGGGAACGATACGCAATCGCAGCCGAATGGACCATATCCGTCATCTTAAAGATATTCAATTGGTCGAGTGTGAATTGAGGGATCCTTTTTCGGTGGAATCCTTGCTCGCGAAGGTTAAGCCGGATCTTATTTTTCATCTGGCCGCACAAAGCTTTGTTCCGACCTCATGGAATTCGCCTGTGGATACGATCCACAATAATGTGGCCGGACAGGTGAATATCTTTGAAGCGGTGCGCAAGCATGATCTGGACTGCAAAATTCAGATTGCCTGCTCCAGCGAGGAATACGGGCATGTGGAGCCTGACGAGGTGCCGATCAAGGAAACGAATCCGCTCCGCCCGCTAAGCCCTTATGCTGTAAGCAAAGTAGCCCAGGAATATTTGGGCTATCAATACCACAAAAGCTACGGGCTGAAGGTAATCCCGACCCGTACCTTCAACCATACCGGACCGCGCCGCGGAGAAAATTTCGTGACCTCGAATTTTGCCAAGCAAATTGCGGAAATCGAGAAAGGTATCAAGCCTCCGGTACTTATGGTCGGCAATCTGGAAGCGAAGCGGGATTTTACCGATGTTCGCGATGTCGTCCGGGCTTATTGGCTCGCTTTGGAGAAAGGAACACCCGGGGAGACCTACAATATCGCTTCCGGCAAATGCTGCACCATACGCGAGATGCTGAATCTTCTGCTTTCCTTCAGTAATAAGGAAATTACCGTTCAGCAGGACCCCGAGCGGCTGCGTCCATCGGATGTCGAAATTTTGCTTGGGGATTACAGTAAATTCCATCAGGCCACCGGATGGAAGCCGGAAATTCCGTTCGAGCAAACGATGGAAGACCTGTTAAATTACTGGCGCGAGCGTGTTTAAGAGCGATCGTAGAAAGGAGAGAGAGTCGGAATGGCTATCCTGAAGCCAAGAAAATGGTCGGCAGGACGCCGTACTCGCCTTAAGCGGAAGCGGCGCAGAAGGAATATCATTCGCCGATCCATTGCCGGATCCGGCAAAGGAAGGCGCCTTCTGATCGGCAGAAGGCGCAGAGGCTTGGCGTCCGGGCATCGCAGGAGGATCCGTGTTCGCCGCTATCAGCTGCCTATACTGCCTGCCGGCGTCAATCTGATCGGCACGGGAAGGGCGGAGAGCGGAATCGGAGAGAGCCTGCGAGCGGCCGCCCGGGCGTTGACGGCCGCAGAGGTTCCTTTCGGCATCATCGAGATTCCGGGATCTCCTTCGCGGACGTCGGATTTATCGTGGATGCATAAGGAAATGAGCGAGCCTGTCTTTAGAGTCAACGTGCTCCATATGAACGCGGATTTTCTCAAGCCGTACCAGATGCATAACGGGCAAGTCTTTCATAACCATTTGAACATCGGGGTTTGGCACTGGGAGCTGTCCGACTTCCCCAACGAATGGTGCGACAGCTTCCGGCTTGTTCATGAAGTATGGGCACCGTCCCAGTTCGTACTGCAGTCCATTGCCCAGAAATCACCCGTATCGGTCGTCCACATTCCCCATTCGATCGAGGTGAGGGTTCCGAATGAACTGACACGCGCCCATTTCGGACTGCCGCATGATCGCTTCCTGTTCCTGTCTATGTACGATACGTTCAGCTTCGCCGAGAGGAAAAATCCTCTTGCAGCGATAGAGGCGTTCAAGCGGGCGTTCGATCGGAATGATCCGCGGGTGGGGCTGGTCATCAAGGTCAACAATCCGCATGCCGATATCATTTCCAGCGCGGGGATCGAATTGGCGAAGCTCAGAGGGGCGGCGGAAGGATGGCCGAACATTCATCTGATGGAGCGGGTGCTGGACCGGAGAGAGATCAATGCCTTGTTCAGTTTGACGCACAGTTACGTTTCCCTCCACCGTTCCGAAGGGTTCGGCCTGCCGCTGGCTGAAGCGATGTTCCTCGGCAAGCCCGTTATCGGAACCTATTATTCGGGCAATGTCGATTTTATGAACCATGACAATTCTTGCCCCGTCCAATACCGGCTGATCCCGGTCGGGCAAGATTACGGCCCGTACAAGGCTTATCAGGTGTGGGCCGATCCGGATATCGAACAGGCAGCGCATTATATGCGCCGGCTGGTAGACGATCACCCTTACTATCAAATGATATCCGTTCAGGGAGCCCATACGATCTACAGCCAATATTCTCCGGCTGCCGTTGGCCAGAGAATCAGGCAAAGATTACAGCAGCTCCATGTTCTTTGAATCCCCTTCGAAAAATGTTTCCGGCGGCAAGCAGAAAGAGACCTTGTCTTTTGGAATCTTGTCCTGCCGCCTCACCAGAGAAGCTCCGCAGCTCGGGGGCTAAGCGTCAGGTGGAGCGAGAATCTCCACCTGATTTCCCGATGCTGAAGGATCTTCCAAACGGCATCAGCAGGATGCCTTCACTTTCAGCCATGGGGAGGCGATGAAATGAACATGTCCCGACTTACCGTTCCCGTAGTCCTGTTTATTTTTAAAAGACCGGATGTTACCGAACAGGTTTTCAACGCCATACGGTCAGCCAGACCGACGAAGCTGTTTCTGATCGCCGACGGTCCCCGTCCTGACCAGCCGGGCGAAGCGGAGTTATGCTCCGCAACTCGCGCTGTTGTCAGTAGGGTGGATTGGCCATGTGAAGTATCGACCTTGTTTTCCCCGGTTAATTTGGGGTTGAATCAGCGGATAACATCTGGCTTAAATTGGGTGTTCAGTCAGGTGGAAGAAGCGATCATTCTGGAGGATGACTGTCTTCCGCATCCGACTTTTTTTCCGTTCTGTCAGGAATTGCTGAACCGGTACAGGAATGATGAGCGGATTATGATGATCTCCGGCAACAATTTTCAGAAGGGCCGCGGCCGGCTTGAAGCCAGTTATTATTTTTCCCGCTTGTTTCATATCTGGGGCTGGGCGACCTGGCGCAGGGCCTGGAACCACTACGATGACTCCCTCCGCCTGTGGCCGGAGATCAGCCGTAACGGCTGGCTGCAAAGTGTGACGAGCGATCCGAATGCCATCCGTTTCTTCCATAAGATGTATCAGGACCACCTGGACGGCAAGCATGTGCTGTCTTGGGATTATAAGTGGAATTTGTCCTGTTGGCTGCAGAACGGGCTGAGTGTGATGCCCAATGCGAATCTGGTAACCAACATCGGGTTCGGCCGAAGCTCCACTTATGCGCATGATGCGGATAGCGCGCTAGCGCATCTGCCGCTGGTGCCGATGAGCTTTCCGCTCGTTCATCCGCCGTTTATTATGGCGGACTCCCAGGCGGATCAGTATACCATGGAGCAGCAGTTCTATCTGCCGGAGCCCGATTCCGGGCCCGCTGCCGCTGCCGGTGCCCCTCCCGTTCTGGAAAGCCCGGTTACGCGCCTTGCCAAGAGACAACTGCGTCAGCGAAGACGAAGAATCCGCCGGGCGGGCATTTCCCGGAGACGGGCGCGGAGAACGAGAAGCGGCAGGGGAAGAGTCCGTTCGGTACGCTCGACGAGGAAGGCGGGAGCGGCCGCGATGTCCGGGCGAAGGAGGATGCGGCGAAGCCGGAGGAGAAGGGCCGGCTGACAGGCAGAGAATGCCATTCAGGCCGAAGGTCGGGTGTCCGTCTGTACAGAGGACCTTCTCCAGCCGGCTCTTTTATGCACAATGAAGTCCGAATGTACCGCTTCTATTTATAAGAGAGGGGAGAGTCCTTTTGGGTTTAGTCGATTACATGAAGGCGCAGCCTCTATATCATTTGCTGGCCAATCAGGCTTCGATACTGGAAGGAAATCTGCTTGAATATAACGATCCCGCAACAGCCGAGTCCCAGGTGCAATTTCTGCGGTATGCTCTGGCGAAGGCAAACCCTCGGAGAGTGCTGGAAACGGGAACGAACAAAGGGTATTTTTCTTATGTTCTATCGCATTTGGTAAGTCAGGTCGAGATTTTTACTTTTGATATGAATCCTCAATCCCAGGATTGCGTTCATCTGATCAACCAGCATCAATCCAATGTGCGGGTTCATTTTACATTCGGAGACACCAGGGTTACCCTGCCTTCGTTTCATCAGCCTGGAATCGGCTTCGCCTGGATTGATGGAGGCCATGATGAAGATACGGCGTACAATGATCTATTCCATGCGGTCCGGCTCGGAATTCCATATATTGCGATGGATGATGTGAAGCAGTTTCCCCATCTGGCCCACCCGATTGGCATGATCCTGACGAATTTTCCCCAATACCGTCAAGTGTTCAATCCGTTCTATGAAACGGATGCCCGCGGAGCCATATTGTTGTCGACTGTATGGAATTGATTGATTACGGATTGTGAGGAGGGATGAAGCTGTGGGAGCCATGGTCCGCAAAGCGGTGATTCCGGCGGCGGGTCTCGGGACCCGTTTTCTTCCGGCCACGATAGCGATGCCCAAGGAGATGCTGCCGATCGTCGATAAGCCGGCTATTCAATATATTATTGAGGAAGCGGCGGCCTCCGGCATCCAGGATATTATCGTTGTGACGGGCAAGAGCAAGCGTTCCATTGAGGATCATTTCGACCGTAATCTGGAGCTGGAGCTTCTGCTGGCGGAGCGCGGCAAGGATTCGTTATTGCATAAAGTAAGGGAAGTAGCACAATTAGCGGACCTCCATTATGTCAGGCAGAGGGAGGCAGTTGGTCTTGGGCATGCCATATGGTGTGCGCGGAAATTTATCGGGGATGAGCCGTTCGCGGTCCTGCTGGGAGATATGATCATAGATGCACCGGTTCCGTGCCTGAAGCAGTTGATCGATGTGTATGAGCAGCACGGACATTCCTGTCTGGGAGTGGAGCAGGTCCTGCCATCGGAAACGGAGAAGTACGGGATCATAGACGGAACACAGTGCGGGGAACGCCTCTATTCGGTAGATCGCTTGGTGGAGAAGCCCATGGAGAATCCGCCGACGAATTTGGCCATCTCGGGAAGATATATTTTGGAGCCGGACATTTTTCCAATTCTGGAACGAACCCAGAGAGATGCAGGGGGAGAAATTCAGTTAACCGATGCGCTGCAGATGCTGGCGAAGCATCATACGTTACTAGCTTATCAATACGAAGGAAGATTGTTTGACGTCGGGGATAAACTTGGATTTCTGAAGGCAACGGTGGAGTTTGCCGCCCGCAGGGAGCTGCTTGGAACGGAATTCCGCCATTTTCTGCGCAGGTTCGTTCTGCAGACGGAGGAAGAAGGCGACGGAAGAGGGGAGAACGGATGAAAGCAGTCGTAACGGGAGCGGCAGGCTTCCTGGGCTCGGAGCTTACCCGGCAATTGATCCGGGAAGGGTATCAGGTGATAGCCATCGATAATTTGAGCACCGGTCTAAGGGAACGTCTGCAGGAGCTGGAGGCGCATCCGTCCTTCCAGTTTATTAATGCGGATGTGTCTTCGCCGGAAATGGCCGACCTTGAGAACGTGCAGGGGGTAGAGGAGATTTATCATTTGGCCTCCCCTGCATCTCCCCGATTCTATCAAGCTTATCCGTTGGAGACAATTGCCGCAAATACGCTGGGAACGAAACGGATGCTCGATTTCGCACGAACTTGGAACGCCAAGCTGCTGTACACGAGTACAAGCGAGGTTTATGGGGATCCCGAGGTTCATCCCCAATCCGAGGAATACCGCGGGCATGTCACGACCATGGGTCCCAGAGCCTGTTATGACGAATCGAAGCGGCTGGGGGAAGTGTACTGTTATGAGTATTATTCGAGATGGGGAGTTCGGGTTGCCATCGCCCGGCTATTCAATACTTATTCGGCCGCTCTGCGTAACGATGACGGAAGGGTAATTTCCAACCTGGTTACGCAGGCGCTGACCTCACAGCCGATGACGGTATACGGGGATGGCAGTCAGACCCGCTCCTTCTGTTATATAGATGATACGATTCGCGGGCTTCGTTCCATGATGAGGGAGGCTGCGGCCGATGGAGAGGTCATAAATCTTGGAAATCCCGGGGAGATTTCCATTCTCGATTTGGCCCGGCTGATTCGGAAGCTGGCGGGATCGGATAGTCCGATTATCTTCCGGCCGCTTCCGAAGGACGATCCGAAGCAGCGAAATCCCCGTATCGATAAGGCGATTAAGCTGTTGAACTGGAGGCCGAGCGTCACATTAGAAGAAGGCCTCAGACGGACGATCGCCGCTTATCGCTCTGTCCTGTCCAAGGAGGGAGCGGAATGAAGATAGTCTGCATCGGAGCCGGTTATGTGGGCAGCGTAACTGCGGCTGCATTAGCGGCGTTAGGTTACAAGACAACGGTTGTGGATATGGACCGGATGAAGGTCGAACAGATAGCCTTGGGAAACAGCCCGATCTATGAGCCGGGGCTGGGGGAATTGATAAAGATGACAGCAGGGAGGACATTGTTCTCCTCGATGTCCTATGAAGCCGTCCGGGAGGCCGATGCTGTGTTTATCTGCGTCGGAACTCCCTCGGCTCCCGGGGGCTCGGCCGATTTGACTTATTACCGTCAAGCGGTATCCTCCATTGCACGGCATCTGGATCCCGCTAGGCTGACGGTGATTGTGAACAAATCGACTGTGCCCGTAGGTACGGCAGGGCTTGCGGTTTCCTTGCTGGAAGACGAAGGATGGGAGGCAGGCAGGCAAGTATCCGTCGTCAGCAATCCCGAATTTCTGCGCGAAGGCTTGGCCGTTGAGGATGTTTTCCATCCGGAAAGAATCGTCGTCGGGGTGAGCGACAGGCGGTCGGGCGAAATAATGCGAGACTTGTATCTCCCATTCATAGAGCGACGCTATCCCGAAGCCCTGCAGGCCTTCCTCAAGGATCATTATCCCCGGAACAAGACGCGGAGCGCATATATGGAGACCGATCCGCGGAGCGCCGAGCTGATCAAATATGCCTCCAACGCTTTCCTGGCGGTGAAAATAAGCTACATTAACGAAATTGCCCAGGTTTGCGAAGCACTTGGAGCCAATGTCAGGGAAGTAGCGCGGGGAATGGGGTTGGATTCGCGGATCGGCAGCCGGTTTCTGCAGGCATCCAGCGGGTGGAGTGGAAGCTGCTTCCCGAAGGATACGTCCGAGCTGCTGGCTACGAGCGCCAAATATGGCTGCGAGCTGACGGTAGTGCGAGCGGCCGTAGAAGCCAATCAGGCGATGCATCGTTACGTGGTCGCCAAGATCCGCCGCCGGCTGAGAAGTTTGTACGGCAAGACGGTAGGGATCCTGGGTTTGACCTTCAAGCCGGATACCGATGACGCGCGGATAACCCAGGCGGCTTCTATTATCCGGCAGCTGGCGGAGCTTGGGGCGGATATTAAAGCCCATGATCCCCAAGGCATTCCCATGTTCCGGAGAGTGAACCCCGATTTGCCTGTCCGGTACTGCACATCGTTAGAGGAAACGGCGGACCGTTCGGATGCACTCGTCCTTCTAACCCATTGGCAAGAGTACATCGAACCGGATTGGGAGCAGATTCGTTCCCGGATGAGGGGAAGCTATCTGCTGGATACCCGGAATGTATGGGATGCCGGCCAATTAAGGGAGATGGGCTTTCAGTATGAAGGAATCGGGCTTGGCGATTCGTCGGAATAGGGCTGTTGTTACGTAAAAGTCGTTTAACCTTTACAGAAGTACTATCATAAGATAATGGTGTGAGAATAAGGGGGGATCGGTATGCAATCTCGAGTGACCGCCATAATCGAGCATATGGCCAAATCACACGGAGAACTGGCGGATATTATCGAATCTGCCCGTTATATTACGGTCAACATGGCTCAGGTGATTGAGGCCATTCCCGATGTTCAGATGAATTTTCAGGGAGTGGAGGCCGTAACCCAGCATTCTCTTGGAGTAACCAAAAATTTGACCTCCTATCTTAACATATTAGCTGATCTACAGGAGGCTATCGCGGATAATTTAACCGTTGTGATGAAAGAAATAGAACCGGCGGGCGAGGAATAAGGTCCAAGGAGGGGAGCGTATTGGAGAGGTCGGACTCTTACTTGTATATGCTGGATTCTACGGCCAAGATGCAGCATAACATCTCGGTAATGCTGGAAGCGAAGGCCGTTGAAGCGGAAAAGTCCAGAAAGTGGATTAATCAGCATATTCATCCTTCGTATTTCGAAGAGGATCATGAATCCCAAGTGAAGCTTTCTCTTGAATTTCATGAACAGGTGGTTGATTTGCTGAGTGGAATGACCAAGCTTGAAATGGGGCTGGCCCGAAATTTGCGCATTATACTGGGCCATGAAGGGAATGAGCAGCCCGCATTCGGGGGAGGATTTTTTGACATGGGCGGTAACGGACAATGACTTTTCTGGAAAAGAAAAACGAGCTTAAGCTGAATATTCTGGAATCGCTGGTCCGCAGCCAGGGGGCGGTAGCAGCCATGCTGGAAGGCTTGGCCGAAACGGCCCGTTGGACGGACGGGGATACCGAACTGGCGGAGAAATATTTGAAGGAAATTGCCGGCTACCAGCGAGTGCTCGCGGAAAGGCTGCTTACTCTGAAAGTCCGCGAGGTGTATAGAGGCAAGCCGGCATCCCCCTGGCTTGCCTCGGAATGTATGTGCCGCAGAGATTCGTGAAGGCTACCACGGGGTGCGCAGCACGATTTTACCGATATTTTCGTTGCGCTCCATTCGCTCATGGGCCTCGTTAACCTGCTCCAGCTCCCAGACGGAATCGATGACAGGCTGCATTCGTCCTTCCGCGAAGCGGCGGGAGGCGAATTCGTTAAATTGCCGGGTGAGCTCGATTTTTTCCGTTACCGGACGGGAGCGAAGAGTCGAGCCGATCAGCTGAATTCTGCGCATCAACAGCCGGTTTAAATCGAGATTTTGAATATGGCTTCCGCCCATGAGGCCGATTAGAACAAGGCGGCCATTGACGGCAAGGCAATCGAGATTCTGCTCGAAGTAGGAGGCTCCAATCAAATCCAGAATCAGGTCGACGCCTAGTCCCCCGGTAGCCTCCTTAACTTGGGGAGCGAAGGGTCCCTCCTTATAGTTGATCGCTTTGTGGGCTCCAAGCCGAAGACAAGCCTCTAATTTCTCAGGGCTCCCCGCCGTGACGATCGACACGGCGCCCGCCTCCCGGACAAGCTGAATGGCTGCGCTGCCGACACCGCTAGCTCCCGCATGAATCAGTACGGTGCTGCCTTCCCTTAAGCCTCCCAGCATAAACAGGTTCAAGTAGGCTGTCAGGAAGACCTCGGGTACGGCCGCCGCTTGTTCATAGCTCCACCCGTCGGGAATCGGCATGGCCATTCCTGCAGGAATGCTGACCTTCTCCGCGTACCCGCCCCCCGGCAGCAGGGCGAATACCCGGTCACCCGGCTTCCAATCCTTGACGCTGCCGCCTACTTGCACCACTTCTCCGGCCATCTCCAGCCCCAGGATAGGGGAGGCTCCCTTAGGCGGAGGGTATAAGCCCCTCTTTTGCATCAGATCCGCGCGGTTTAACGCCGTTGCTTTCACCTGGACGATCAGACCGTCTGCTTCAAGAACAGGATCCTCCCATTCCCGGATTTTCAAGAGACGAGTTTCGGGATCCAACCATACAGCTTTCATTGTTTTCCTCCTGTTTAAGCTTATTGAAGCCTAATCATTATCTTTCAACTATTCTACCCTTCCTTCCTTATTTCGCAAACTTAACAGGAAGTCCTCCCCATCGGATCAACAGGCCTGCTTGGACAAGCCCGCCGCCAAAGCCGTACAGCATTACGCGGTCACCGGGCTTTATTTTGCCGTCCCTTACCGCTTGGTCCCAAGCAAGAGGGATGGTGGCCGCGGAGGTGTTGCCGTAATGGACAAGGCTGTACAAAGTTCTGTCCATCGGGAATCCGCTCTTCTCGCAGATGGATTCAATCATTCGCAGGTTGGCGCTGTGCGGAATGAACCAATCCACATCCTCAAGCTCAAGTCCGCTGTTCTCTGCTACTTTCCGCATCCCGGCAGGAACAGTGGTAACCGCCCATTTGTACACTTCTCGTCCGTTCTGGACGAACAATCCGGAATCCTTGAGCGGATTACCGTTAAGGTTCTTCGCCAGGCCCGTTCGGTAAACAAGAGAGCCTCCATTTCCGTCCGTATCAAAATGATAACCGAGAAAGCCGGATTCCGGCTGTCTCTCAACAAGCGCTGCGCCTGCTCCGTCTCCAAACAGGATACATGTGGTCCGGTCAGTATAATCGGTAATTTTAGACATGGTGTCTCCAGCGACGACCAAAATTTTGCGATGCATTCCGGAGCGGATCATTGTATCCGCAAGGTGCAGCCCATAGACAAATCCGGCGCAGGTGGCATTCAAGTCCATGGCTCCAGCCTGTTCAATGCCGAAACGGCTCTGCAGCATGGAGGATACCATAGGGAAAGGCAGATCGGGTGTATGGGTGCAGGCGATAATGAAATCGCAATCCCGGACTTCCTTATTATACTGCTTCATCATATGTGCCACTGCATTAGCACACAGGTGGCTCGTAAACTGATCCTCGGAAGCTATCCTGCGTTCCTTGATTCCCGTTCTCTGCACAATCCATTCATCGCTTGTGTCGATCATTTGTTCCAACGCCTTATTATCAAGAATTCGTTCCGGGACGCTGCTTCCGATGGCCGTAACGGCAGCATGATGGGACATGATCATCGCTCCTTTTTCTCTACATTAATTTGAAATTCCAACCTTTATTGGGACCAACTATTATCACTAGGTACTAATATTAGG
This sequence comes from Paenibacillus residui, assembly GCF_042677205.1. Lineage (NCBI taxonomy): Bacteria > Bacillati > Bacillota > Bacilli > Caryophanales > Paenibacillaceae > Paenibacillus > Paenibacillus residui. Next base: position 13,446 of record NZ_JBHTIU010000035.1, on the reverse strand, counting down.
TTACAAAAAAATCACACCATCGTCAATTTCTTTTTAAAGCGTCCCCGGTTTACCTTCCACTCGCCAGACATAATTAAGCATATTTTTCCGCTGAATGCACAAACTACGAACGACTATTAAGTCTAAACACCATATGAAGGGGCTGATAAAGTGAATCTATATCCTGTTAAAAAAGTGGCGCTGACCCTCGTTCTGGTTTCGGCTGCGGCTGTGTTAAGCTTAACCGGCTGCGGAGCAGAGACCAGACAAGGAGCGACTCCGATTAACCAAAGGGGACTGGATCAAGCTAATCCGTATGGAGAGAATCGGGTGGGGGACGGAACGATCCCCAATGCGACGACGACTCCGTACAATACTAACGACCGGGTGATGGAAAGAAGCCGGATCAATGCCAATTCCACGATGGAGATGAGCCAACAAGTCGCCGATGCCGTCGCTTCCTTGGATGAGGTGGAGACCGCCAATGTGCTTATTACCGATAACAATGCCTATGTAGCCGTAAACCTGCATACGGGCTCCTCAGTAGCAAACACCGATCAGGCCAACCCGTCCATCATTGGAGACGTCACTCCGGAAGTGAAGCAAAAAATAGCCGATAAAGTTAAGTCGGTGAACGCCAATGTTAAAGACGTTTATGTTTCAGCCAATCCGGATTTTGTCGAGCGGATGAATGTATACGCGAAGGATTTTCAGGAAGGCCGCCCCTTGAGCGGTTTCGTGAAAGAATTCAGCACGATGGTCGAGCGTATTTTTCCAACGAGAGTGACTACCGATCAACCGGCTGTGACGCCTTAGCGGTCGCCTATTTTTAGGGAACAAAGCACCAACATTGCTAGCCTTTCATAGTATAAATTTGACTGTATCCCTTTACCTTGTAACTTATATAAATCCCGAGCAAGGAGGGGTGACACATCTATGAAGGGCAGCGATCATAAGAGCAAGTTTTTGTTAACTCACCGTGAACGAGAAGTCTTTGAACTGCTGGTCCAGGATAAAACGACCAAGGATATCGCGCAGCAGCTGTTTATCAGCGAGAAAACTGTGCGAAATCATATATCGAATGTCATGCAAAAATTAAATGTTAAAGGTCGTTCACAAGCGGTAGTTGAGCTCATTAAGCTAGGGGAAATAAAAATTTAAGGGCAAGCCATGCAAGGCGGTTTCGGCCAGAAGCCTTTCCTTCTGTTCTCCCGTTCCGGGGGGGAGAGCAAGGGGAAGGCTTTAATTTGTCCGATTTTCGAGAGTATAGCAGCCTGACCTCCTCTTTTCGTTTGGCGCGACTTCAACTCCTAAACCCCCCCTCGAGCATAAGCTAACAGCAGAACTTTATCCAAAACGAGTATGACCCTAAGGGAAAAAGAAATGTGCTCCGATGTCATTCCATTTTACCTTTTTCCGATTACCTCTCCATCGCGATTCCGATTGGTTTCCCCGATGCCTTCGGACTATTATCCCCTTGCCTCAGAACAGGTTGAACGTTCCGGATTCCATCGATTCCGAATGGTTTCCCCGATGCCTTTGGACAATTATCCCCTTGTCTCAGAAAGGATGAGCACTTCGGATTCCATCGATTCCGAATGGTTTCCCCGAGGTCTTTGGACATTATCCACTAGTCTCAGAAAAGGATGAACGTTCCGGATTCCATCGGCTGGGCTCCAAACATTGTTCAAAATTAATACAGATAACCCGAAATAGTCTCCTCCCATAGTAGTTCGAGCCAATTTACTCCCCAGAACATTCTGAACGAATGGGATAATAGTCAAAAGATCTCGAGAATGAGACTATTCAGCATGAGCGTTACTGAGCAAATGGGATAACAGTCAAAGGGGCGGCGAAGGAGGTACAAGTCTAAGTACAAAAGCTGCTGAGTGAATGGGATAGCGACCGAAAGGACAAAGAACGAGGGACTGAGAAACTGAGTAACTGGGTAACTGAGTAACTGAGTAACTGAGTAATTGGGATAACCGTCAAAAGAACTCGAGAATGAGACTATCCAGCATGAGCGTTACTGAGCAAATGGGATAACAGTCAAAGGGCCGGTGAAGGAGGTACAAGTCTAAGTACAAAAGCTGCTGAGTGAATGGGATAGCGACCGAAAGGACGAAGAACGAGGGACTGAGAAACTGAGTAACTAGGTAACTGAGTAACTGAGTAATTGGGATAACCGTCAAAAGAACACGAGAAGGAGACAAAACAGCATGAGCGTTACTGAGCAAATGGGATAACAGTCAAAAGGGCGGTGAAGGAGGTACAGGTCTAAGTACAAAAGCTGCTGAGTGAATGGGTTAGCGACCGAAAGGACAAAGAACGAGGGACTGAGTAACTGAGTAACTGGGATAACCGTTATAATACTTTGGTTCAGTTAACATAATGCATCTAGTGGTGGTTTCTTTCCAAGTACTACGGAAAAGAAGGGACGAAATTCGTGAACGAAGAGTAGGGCGATCAGTGCAGGCTTTTGGGAGAGAGGCAAATCTCGTTGCCGGGGCTGAAGATTAACGGTACAATAAAAGGTAAAACCTACTGGAAAGTACAGGAGAATGTAACATGACAGAATGGTATGAAAAAAGCTTCGGGGAAGATTATTTAATGGTTTACAAGCACAGAGACATGCAGGAGGCCCGGGAGGAGGTCGGACGAATGATCGGCTGGCTGGACCTGGAGCCGGGGGCTTCCGTATTTGATCTGTGCTGCGGAATGGGGCGTCACTCCTTGGCTCTGGCCGATCTGGGATTCCGCGTGACCGGTATGGATTTGTCCGAGGCACTGCTCCGTGAGGCGAAACGCCGGGACACGGAAGGCCGCATTGACTGGCTGCAGGGAGATATGAGAGAGGTGCCGGCAGACGGGGGCTACGATGCTGTTGTCAACTGGTTTACCTCCTTCGGCTATTTTAATGATGACCGGGAGAATACCAAGGTGCTTGGCGAGATTAGCCGTTTGCTGGTGTCGGGCGGGCGATTTCTGATCGATTATTTGAACGCGGAGCATGTCGCCCTTAATCTGGTTCCGCATTCCGTGCGGGAAGAAGCGGGATTAATCATCGATGAGAGAAGAACGATCGAGGATGGATATGTGCGCAAACAAATCACCATCTCCGAATCCGGGCGCAGGGACCGGAGTTATATGGAACAGGTCAAGCTTTACCGGCTCGAGGATTTTGACCTCATGTGTAAGGAAGCCGGACTGATGATCCAACAAGTCTACGGGGACTACCAAGGGGCGGACTATGATGAGAAAACCTCTCCTCGGCTGATCATGATCGGGCGGAAAGCAGGAAGTGGCCGATGAGCCGTATAGATGATCTCTTAGCGATGGACCCGCCCGAGCCTGGAATGCCGATTCGGGTGAAAGTACCTCTTCCCTTCCCCCTTAGATGGGTTAACAGCTATCTGGTTCGGGGACGTGACGGCTATACTTTGATTGATCCCGGTTTACATACCCCCGAAGCGGAGCAGGTGTGGGAGGAAGCATTAAGGAAGTACGGAATAGGCTACGGCGATATTGAGCGGATCGTTCTGACCCATCATCACCCCGACCATTACGGGTTGGCCGGATGGTTTCAGGAGCGGAGCGGGGCTCCCGTATGGATTTCGGAGGAAGGTCAACGGCAGGCGGAACGGATGTGGTCCGGTAGCTTCCCGATGAACGGACAAATTTATGATTTGTTTATTCATCATGGAATGGATGAGGACACAGCGGCCAAGCTTCACGGGCATTTCGAAAGCTTCCTTCCGCTCGTCCATCCCATGCCTGCTCAAGTAAGCTTTTATAACCTTGAACAACCGTTCCTTATAGGGACACGGAGTTGTGAAATGATTCATACCCCCGGCCATGCTTACGGCCATGTCTGCTTTTATGACCGGGAGCGGCAAGAAATGTTCTGCGGTGATCATGTTCTGCCGAGAATCTCTCCCAATGTCAGCTTCATTCCCGACACGGAGGATAATCCTCTGCACTCTTACCTGAACAGCTTGTCTGAAATGAACAGGTACGAAGTGAGATGGGCTTACCCCGGTCATCGGGATCCTTTCGATTCGTTCGCTGAAAGGGCAGTGGCCTTGATCAAGCATCATGAAGAACGTCTTGCGGAGATGGAGGAGCGCTTGCGGAGTACGTTAACGGTCTATCAGCTGTGCCGCGAGGTCTTCGGAGAGCGGCTGACGATGCACCAGCTTCGCTTCGCCATGGCTGAAACGCTGGCTCATGTTATATATTTGCACAGGGCCGAGCGTGTAGCCGAGCAGACGCAAGACGGCATCCATCTATATACAAGCAGCAAAAAATAAGTCTGGGAAGGCGTGTCCCCAGACTTGTTTTTTTGCTATATTTCCGATCCGTCCGTAGGCTCCGCCTGACGGGCGTTCTTCTCCTCCGCAATCTTCTGTTTATTATGGGCGATGCTGCTTGCAGCGGACGCTGCGATCGCTCCGACGATATCATCGAGGAACGTATGGACCATCGGGCCGCCCTTTTTGTTCAGTTTGCCGATGATTCCCGGCTTCACTTTATCCAAATATCCGAAATTGGTAAAGCCGATACTTCCGTATATGTTGACAATGGATAAAGCCAGCACTTCATCGCAGCCATACAAGCCTTCATCATTCTCAATCATATCCTGCAGAGGGGAGAACAGCTTGCCCTGGTCCGCTAATAAATCCAGCTGGATTCCAGTCAGCACGGCATTCTGAACTTCCCGCTTGGCCAGCACTTTCTCCACACTTGCCAAGCATTCCTCCAAAGTCAAATCGCTATAATATCCTTGCTGAAGATACATAACCAGTTCCGCGATGTCCGTCCTTTGCACGCCCCGTTTATGAAGCCAGTCATTCATGGCTTGCTCTACTTTCCGGCTGTCCAGACTGTATTTTTTCATAACCGGATCCCCCTTCCTCTAGTTCCTTTTCTATCGATTTCGGCACTATAGTCCATTAAGGCTGCCAGGGCCGCCTTCTTCCGGAAACACGTTTTACTATTGTGGACAAAAAGTAGTTATAAAATGCGGGACAGCTCGTATACATATTACTACATTAACCACACTGGAGGAGGTAAAAACAATGGCCGTAACGAAAGGGGTGCGCAGGGCTGCCATTACTGGAGCCATCATCTTGCTGGTCACGGGTTGTTCCGCTAACAAGTCGGAAGAGAGCCAATTTATAGATCCGCCGCCGGTTAGCGCCGAAGAGATGATGAACCGGACGGTTAACGAAACGGCAGCTCAGGAACAGGCCGGTAATACGTTCAGGGCAACTTTATATTTCAAGGATGACAAAGGGTTTGTCGCGCCGATCAGCTTGAATCTTCCCTGGGAGGAAGGGATTGCAAGAAAATCGCTTGAGTACATGGTGGAAGGCGGACCAGGAGAGGCGCTTCTTCCCGAAGGCTTCTCCGCTCTGCTTCCGGCAGGAACGCAAATGACGGTAAATATCGATCAGGAAACCAAGACGGCTTCAGTAGATTTCAATAAATCGTTCCAAAATTATAAGAAAGAGGATGAGCGCAAGCTGCTGGAGGCCATTACTTGGACGCTGACCGGATTCCCGACGGTTGAGCAGGTGGAATTGAGCATCAACGGCAACCCGCTAACGGAAATGCCGGTCGATCACACTCCGATCAATGGGGCTCTGAGCCGGGATCTGGGCATCAATATGGAGGTCGCAAGCGGGGTCAATCTTGGCCGCTCGACTCCGGTCACTCTCTATTTCCTGAAAAAAGCATCCGACGATTTCACCTACTTCGTCCCTGTGACACGTATGGTAGACCGGACAGACAACATCGTTCAGGCCGCCGTGGAGGAGTTGATTAAAGGCCCGGGTGCCAATAAAGGAATGCTGCCGGTGCTGTCCGCCTCAGCCAAGGTGTTGGAAGTGGAGAACTCGGAGGATAACGAGCTCGTAACGATTAATTTTGATGCCAGTTTGTTGAATGAAAACGACAAGACGACTCCCGAAGCGGTCAATTCGATCGTTCTGTCGGTCACTGAAAATACGGGAGCCAGCCAGGTTCAGATTCTGGTGGATGGCGAAGCCAAGGTCAGTGCAACCGACGATCAAAACTATGCAAAGCCGGTCAGTCGTCCTGCCCACGTCAATGATCTGAAGATGTAATGATGCGGCGAAAAGGGGAGTTCGGGCTTCCTTTTTCGCCTTCGGATGATTTTCCTCATAGGCTTTGGTAAAATGAGGTATACTCTAATTGTGTAATTGTGCTATCTAGCAAGCTTAGGAGGACTTCATGAATGAGAATTGACGGAAGACAGTACGACCAACTTAGACCCCTGTCTCTGACTCCCCATTATGTTAAATATGCGGAAGGATCTGTGCTCATAAGTGTCGGAGAGACGAAAGTGCTCTGCAACGCTACCGTAGAGGACAGGGTTCCTCCGTTTATGAAAGGGCAGGGCAAGGGCTGGATAAATGCCGAGTATTCGATGCTCCCGAGAGCAACCCAGGTCCGTAACCAGCGGGAATCGGTGAAGGGCAAGCTGGGCGGCCGGACGATGGAAATCCAGAGGCTGATCGGGCGTGCTCTGCGCTCGGTCGTTGATTTGGAGCGTTTGGGTGAGCGAACCATTACGCTGGACTGCGACGTCATCCAAGCGGATGGGGGCACCAGGACGACCTCAATTACCGGAGCTTTTGTCGCTATGGCCATAGCGGTTGATAAATTGTTCAAGAACCAAGCATTATCCGCTTACCCGATAACTGATTTTCTGGCTTCGGTCAGTGTGGGGATCGTCAACCAGCAGGTTTGCCTGGATTTAAACTATGCTGAGGATTCCTCGGCCAAGGTAGATATGAATGTGGTGATGACGGGCTCCGGCAAATTCGTAGAAATTCAAGGGACCGGGGAAGAGGCCCCATTCTCCAGAACCGAATTGGATGGGCTGCTTGCAGTGTCCGAAGCCGGAATCCGGCAGCTGATCGAAGAACAGAAGAAGGTGCTGGGCGATATCGCCTCCCGCATCGGGGTGGGAAATCATGCAACCAGTTAAAGAAAAGACCTTGGTCATCGCCACCGGCAATCCCGGCAAGGTTAGGGAATTTGCCAACTGGTTTCAACCGCTGGGATGGACGGTGCGGAGCCTGGCCGATTACGACCAGTTGCCCGACATTGTTGAAGATGGTGAAACGTTTGCCGATAACGCTTGGATTAAAGCAAGCACTATAGCGGACGTTCTTCGGGTTCCTGTCTTGGCGGACGATTCGGGCCTATGCGTCGATGCTTTAGACGGTGCCCCCGGTGTATATTCGGCGCGTTATTCCGGAGAGAATGCATCGGATAGCGCCAATAACGCCAAGCTGTTGTCCGAGCTGAATAAGCTTGCAGCCGAAGCATCCCCGGGAGACGGGCATCCCGAATGCCTCAGTGAAGCCAGCTTCGTCTGTGCGCTTGTGCTTTATGATCCCGCCACAGACACGAAGCATCAGGCGGAAGGACGCGTGCCGGGTTATATTCTGAAGCAAGCCAGAGGGAATCGGGGATTCGGTTACGATCCCTTGTTCTACTTGCCGGAATATCATTGCTCCATGGCGGAATTGTCCCTCGATGAGAAAAACCGGATCAGCCATCGGGCCAGAGCATTGCAGAGCTTATTCGAGCAATTGAAAAAATAAAGCATGAACTCGCCGATGATCATTTTTAAACTCCAAAGAGTGCAGCAGCAACAAGAATATCAAGGCTGGTTCCACTTTAGGTGCCTGCCCGCCGTTCAGCGAGAAAGGTCGGCTTACGGACGATCATGGTTCCGCCCAGGGTGTTAAAGCCCGGGCGGTTTTTTTTGTGGATTCAGTTTCTGTCTCGTACTTTGATCGATGTAACATTTCAAGCTTCTTCCATTCGGCGATCGGTCTCTCCCATTTCTTCGAACATAGCGGAAGAACTCGCCATAGGAATTGGCTGCATATGCTTTTCTCATAAAAATATGCATAAACCAGAAAGTTCATGTCTGTCCATGCTACAAAACCCTTTCGGCCCTCAGCCGGCCACCTCCAAGCTGCATTCCAACCGTTTATTGACACTGGTGGAAAGCGCTGAACGGGAAGCAGATCAGGGCTCCCGACGAATGATGTGGCTGTTGCCTTCTGTGAGCCTGGAGGCGGGGAATATTTTTCGCACCGGCAGTACAATAAGAGCAGCTGCGAATGCTTTGATAGCATCACCTGGCAGGTAAGGGTAGCAGCCGATCGCGAGCGCTTTGCCGAAAGATATTTTACTTGAATAAGCAAGCCAAGGGATACCCGTAACGTACAGCAAAAGCGAACCGAATGCGAACATAACTACGAAGATCAGGATGAATGCGGCCACACCTCTTCCCTGAATTCGGTTGACAAAGAAACCTATAAGCAAAGCGGATATCGGATATGCCCATATAAAACCGCCGGTGGGCCCAAAGATCAGTCCCGGACCTCCCGCTCCGTGCAGCAGTGGAAAACCGAGGGTGGTTAACACAACTACCGTCCCGATACTTATCAATCCATAGCGGGCGCCGAGGATGGCACCTGCCAGCATTACGGCGAAATTTTGCAGAGTAATGGGTACAGGGGAAAAACCGGTGTAAATTGTTACAAAACTGAGGACGACCAATAAAGCAGCGAACATTGCGCTGAAGGTCAACCCGCGAACCGTAACGGCCGAAGTTTTCATTGCATATTCTCCTTTCGTTTGTTAACCTTGTTTATGTATTTAATGGTTAACAATTCGCATTTTATCACAAAGACTACATATGGAAAAGAGGTTCCGGGAAAATCGTGGAATCGGTGGACGGGAAGTTTTTGCTAGAAGGAGCATCGGTATATTTTCGAAAAGGGAGCGGAAGTCATGAAGTGCTCGCCGATATTCATATCTCCATCTCTAAAGGAGAATGGATCGGGATTGTTGGGCGCAATGGCAGCGGAAAGAGCACTCTGGCTAAAGTTCTATCCGGTAGCTGTCCTCTTTCGGCGGGTACGATAAAGCAGGGATGGGTCAACGGAAGGCGGATAGGAATGATCGGGCAGCAGCCGGATGCGCAAATCGTCGGCGAAACTCTATACGAGGATGTTTGTTTTCTTATGGAAAATGAGGCCGTAGAGCCTGCAAAAATGCCGGACAAAGCAGAGCAGGCGCTCAGCCGTGTTGGTTTGAATTTGCCTCTCGACCATCCGGTTGGAGAGCTATCCGGAGGGCAGAAGCAGCTGCTGGCTGTAGCCGGCTGGTTGGTTACGGATACGGCTGTGCTTGTCTTTGACGAAGCGACAGCCATGCTCGATCCGGCTTCCCGGCTTAATGTGCTTCATATTGCGCAAGAGCTTAAGCGAGCGGGGACGACCATCATCTGGATTACCCAATGGATGGAGGAGCTGGCCTGGGCGGATCGGGTAGTAGCGCTGGACCGCGGGAAGCTTGTGTTCGATGGGACAGTCCCCTCCTTTTTCTACGGAGAAGATGTGACAGCGCAAGACAGAGACAGAAGCCGGGAAAATCATTCGCATGCGGATGACGTTACCCCCTGTCAGCGACTAGGGTATGAGCAGCCGTATGCCGTACAAGTGGCCCGGTCCTTGCGGAAGCGGAACATTCGCCTTCCTTCGTGGCCTGTAACTGTGGAACAACTTGGCGAGGCGGTGGACAATTATGGATCTACGGCTTGAAGGCATCGGCGTTACTTCGCCGAAGCATAAGGAGACATGGCTGCTCAGGGAAGTTACGTCAACCTTGCACAGCGGATCTCTAACTTTGCTGGTAGGACGTACAGGCGCCGGAAAATCAACGCTGCTGGATATTGTGGCCGGATTGACGGAGCCATCGGAAGGGACGATAGCGTTAGGGGGAGAGCCTTTCTGGAATAGGGGCCGGATAAGCCGGGACATTCTCCGCAGAAGCGCCCTGGTATTTCAAAGCCCCGAGCAGCAGCTATTCGCCCGGACCGTTCTGCAGGAGTTCAAATATTCGTTGAAACCGCTCCGCCTGTCCCCGGAGGAAGAGAAGCGAAGGATAGCCCAGGCGCTTTCGATAGTTGGGCTTCCTGAAGAGCTTCTGGAGGAAAATCCGTTAACGCTTAGCGGGGGGCAGAAGCGAAGAGTTGCTCTGGCTACAGCCTTTGCCTGCCGCCCGGAGTGGCTCCTGCTGGATGAACCGACCGCAGGCCTGGATGGGGAAGGGCTGGGATCGTTTGCCCGGTACATTGAAACGTGGAAGAGGGAAACCGGTGCCGGAATAGTACTGGCTACGCATGATCTGGATACTTTCCTCCCTATGGCGGATTTTGTATGGATTATCAATGACGGAAAGGTATCCGCGACAGTACCCGGCGAGGAATTGCTGCGCCGCCCGGAGCTGCTGCTGGAGGCCGGCCTGCTGCCTCCGGACGGGCTGCGGGCGGCCGAGCTGCTGAAGCGGCAGGGGCTTAAGCTGCCGTCAGGCTGGCTTGCGCCGGAGCAACTGGCCGCCGCAATCGCGCTTGCTCTTCATGCGCGGGCAGGAAGCGACGCCGCCGCGCAGGAAAACGGCCCGTCGCCGATAGCCGGTGCCACTGCGCAAGGGTATGACCCGGCACTGATAGCGGGTCCTACCGCGCAAAACGGCCTTGCGCAAGGAGATAGCGCCACCGCACAAGGCAAAAGTAATGCATCTGTAGTCGGCACTACCGCCCAAGGCACCAAGAATGCATCTGTAGTCGGTACTACCGAGCGAGGCAATGAGCCCATGCCGGGAGTCGGCAATGACCCGTGTGTCGCCAAGCCTGTTCCGGCAGCTACGGCAGCTTCCCGGGAAACGGCAAGCGTGACGAAGCCGGCCACCGGAGCCCCGGTCAAGAGCTGGCTGCAAAGCTGCGATCCCCGTTCCATATGGGTCGTATATATGTTAATATCCGTAGGGATCTTGCTGCAGCGCTCTTGGGCGGGGGTTGCCGCCGGGTTAATCATTACGGCTGCCGCGCTGGTTGGGGCAAAAGCCGGGTGGAGGCCTGTCCGCCGACTGGCTTCAGGCTTTTTACTGTTTATGGTCCTCTCTTCCGTTGTGGCCGGGTTACGGCTATCCGTGCATGGAACTGATGGATTTCATCTGTCCATCGGCTTTTCCATGCAGGCTGCTCAGCAAACAATGCTGCAGCTTTCCCGAATCTGGTGTCTGCTGCTGATCGGAGCCCTGCTCCCCTTGGCTGTCGGCTCCATGAGAATGAAGCAGGGATTGGAGCAAGGTTTGTCCTTCTTGAAACGTATCCGGCTTCCGGTGGAAGCCTTGGCTCTGTCCGTTGCTCTGGTCTTTCGATTTATTCCTCTAATTTTCTCGGAATGGGAACGCTTCTCAAGAATTGCAAGAGCAAGAGCGAAATCCGGGAGCAAGCCCGGACGAATAGCCTTGCGTGAACTACCCGCAGTTCTTATCCCCTTGCTTGCCTCTTTGCTTCATTTGGCTGATCAATTTTCATCGGCGATGGAGATTAGAGGATATACCGGAACCGGGATGAAGCGCACTTCCGGTGTTATGCTGAAAATAGAGGCGAAGGATTGGACTTTCATCGCTTGCGGCCTGTTCATATTCGCCATGCTTTTCCTCATCCGGCAATGGAGTTAACAAACATACAATCCTGCGAGCAAGAGCCGCAGGATTTATTTTTGCCGGTAATCCATACATTCTTCAGTCCATTGACAAAAACTATATAAAATATATAATGGTATATGACCATATGTTCATATTTAAATATACTCTTTGAAAGAGGGTCATGAAAATGTTGAAAAGAGATGTGGATGTTCTTGTTATTGGAGCGGGACAAGCTGGACTTGCTGCGGGATATTTTTTACAACAAACCGGCATCTCCTATTTAATCATAGACAAAAACGAGGAAATAGGGGCAGTTTGGAAATCAAGATACGATTCTCTGGTTTTATTTACTCCGAGACACTACAGCTCCTTGCCCGGGTTAGCAATGACAGGAGAGGGGAATGGTTACCCAAGCAAAGATGAGGTGGCTCGATATTTACAAACTTATGCCAAAAGGTTTTCTCTCAATATACAGCTAAATACGGAACTTATTCGTTTACAGCAGGACGGTTCCGGGTTCCGTTGTTGGACTGCTTCCGGAGTCATTCAGGCAAGAAGGATCATAGTCGCCACAGGCCCTTTTCAACGCCCTTATGTTCCCGGCTTTTCTCAGGAAGTTCCGATGTCCGTTAGGCAGTTACATTCCACCTCTTACCGTAATTCAACCCAATTGCAGGAAGGCGCCGTCCTTGTTGTCGGCGGAGGAAACTCGGGGGCACAAATCGCTGCAGAATTAGCAGGGGAGAGAGAAGTTTATTTATCGGTGGGTCATCGAATGAAATTCCTTCCGCTTCAGTGGTTGGGAAAAAGCGTCTTTTGGTGGCTGGATAAGCTGGGTCTATTGAGAGCGGATGGAAATTTATTCTGGGGACGAAAGCTTCGGCGGATGGAAGACCCGGTATTCGGAAGCCCCATCCCCCAGTTGATCCGAACCGGACAAGTCCGCATGAAACCAAGGGCAGTAAGGATTAGTTCTGGAAAAATTGAGTTTGAAGATGGTACGAAGTTGAGCCCGGATAACGTCATTTGGGCAACCGGCTTCCGTCCGGATTATTCATGGCTGGAGATACCCGGGGTATTAGACGAGAATGGTCGTCCGGTCCATAGCCGGGGGGTTAGTACAACTGTTCCAAATCTATATTATGTAGGATTACCTTGGCAATATAATCGCGCCTCCGCCTTGTTAACCGGGGTTGGGAGTGATGCGGAATATATCGTTAATCATTTGCGAACAAATATGTGATACGTTTGCATACTAGGCTGTCAACCATTGTCTGGTTTCGCGAAACTGGGTAAGACCGGTATCTCCATGCACCGCGCTTGTTCCTTTTCAAAGTGCAACTCATTTTCTTTAACCATACCTTTTGTTGAATTCTTTACCCAGAAATATTACATATATCCCTTTTCGCAAGCTTCTGACTGTTATCCCCTTCGCTCAGAAAATAAACGGCGCGACGTTCTGTTAGATAGTAACCATCAACGACCCCAACTAACCAAACTAACCCAACCATTGCAACTTTGGCATTTCGTCAGAAATATCCCTGGATCAAATGTGCAACATTAATAAAGGAATAAATTTACATACATATGAAAACTAACTATATTCCCCTGACCACACATAAAAGCTCTGAATGCACATCAAACCCTGACTACACATAAAAGCTCTGAGCGCACATAAAAACCTGACTACACATAAAACCCTAAATGCACATAAACCAATCCCACCCCTGTGATCAAACCGAGTCATGGGGGATAGGATACTCTTTTCGATGTTTATGGCCTTTCCATCGATGTCCTTAAACAAGCACGGGCGAGATGTTCAAAAATAGGGACGTTCTGCAACTGCTTATTCAAACGAAAACAGAATTCATCCAGGTAATGCTGTAAATACTTCGGTCCGATCCCGTTAAATACTCGATT
>NZ_JBHTIU010000034.1:0-93547 GCF_042677205.1 Paenibacillus residui | reverse complement strand
AGGTTCCTTCGGGGTTCGCGTTCCAGGCATCTTAAATGACTGCCCACGCTAGCTTGACACTGACATCTATAATCTGCCGCTTGACCTTCTTTAATATAGAAATTATAATCTATAATCAGTAAACGTTGTTTATAGTCAACGACCAAGCTATCGTTGCTTATAATCTATATGATAACAGGCGATGACCAAAGACATGATTCCCCGTCCGCACTGAACAGAGAGAGGAGCCCAGGCTGCAAGCTCCTTCAGAGAGCCGGTCAGGGAGTTACCCCTTTGCAGCCGTGATATGGAACCCGCGCTTATTTGCGACAGTACATATTACCGGGTTATTCCCGTTATGGAATACCGAAGGATTCGTTGTAAGGCGAAGCCGATTTTCCTGTCCAGTCCACCCGCGAGCAAGCGGAAGGGAAGGGGGATAGGGAAGATCTGCCCCGCCCGTGTCTGTCTTTCGTCCATTGGACGGAGCAGCGTTGGCAGCGAATCGAATGAGGGTGGAACCACGAGCAGAACGCACTCGTCCCTTTTGGGCGAGATGCGTTTTTTTGTTTTATCTTACCTTGGGGACTCATCGCTAAGTTCTGTATAATCCTTTATCGAAGCTTAGCAGGAAAAGCGACGTCTTTGTGAGAAGGCAGGCTTGGCGCCATTTCAGCGGCGGGTGCAAATTCCTGCGATTATACATCAATTTTGAGTCGATTTGGAGCACTCCAGCGAAAAGCCTGCGATAATACATCAATTTCCGTACAAAATTATCCGATCTCCCCTTAAACGATAAAAAAGATGTATTTTTTCAGGCTTTGCAGTGGACGCCGAGCCAAACGGCCAAAATCATGCAGAAATGCAGGCATTTGAATTCCGGGGCTCTTCCTGCAAGTACCTGCAAAAAGCCTCGAAGGCGTACGTCACTTAGCGGGGCATTTACGGGACCTTCCGCCAAGCAGGAGGAGTAATCACTGCATGGAAAAAGGTTTGGACGTCTGCTTGGTGGAATGCGGACGGATAAGCTTCGAAGGCTTACGTTACTTAGTGGGAAATTATAGGCTTCCCGAAACAGGAAGAACAATTGGCGCTTGGTTGAAAGTTAGACACCGGCTCTGTTGGAGCGAGGACGAAATAAGCTTCGAAGGCTCACGTCAGTTAGTGGGGAATTTTGCAGGGCATCCTGCAAAGTACATTTCATGAGCCGGGTCCCGATCTAATCGGCATTTTTAACGGGCCGGAGGTTTAGGGGCGGAAAGGCCCCGTAAGGAAATCATCTTTTACTTTTATATCTATAAACTTTGGTTTGATCTAACAGGAGGTTATTCAAATGGCAGTGAAAGTAACTTTCCCGGATGGTGCGGTTCGGGAATATGAGCAAGGAACGACATTGGAAGAAGTGGCGGGTTCGATCAGCTCCGGGCTGAAAAAAAATGCGGTCGCCGGTAAAATCAACGGGAAAGTGGTCGATTTGAACCGGGAGTTGAACGAGGACAGCGAAGTGGAGATCGTCACGCTGGATAGCGAGGAAGGGCTGGAGGTATACCGCCACAGCACCGCGCATTTGATGGCCCAGGCGATCAAGCGGATTTACGGGAACAAGCAGGTGAAGCTTGGGATCGGTCCGGTGATCGAGGACGGTTTTTATTACGATATCGATCTGGAGAATCCGTTATCGTCGGACGATCTGGCGAAGATTGAAGCGGAAATGGAGAAGATCGTAAAGGAAAATCTGCCGATAGAGCGGCGGGTAGTGAGCCGTGAGGAAGCGCTGCGGATTTACGAAGAGCTGGAGGATCCGCTGAAGCTGGAGCTGATCCGGGATTTGCCGGAGGATTCGGTCATTACGATCTATGATCAGGGAGAATTTTTCGACCTGTGCCGGGGTCCGCATCTGCCTTCGACGGGTAGAATCAAGGCGTTCAAGCTGCTGAGCGTGGCGGGGGCATACTGGCGGGGCGATTCGAAGAACAAAATGCTGCAGCGTATATACGGCACGGCATTTCCGAAGAGGGCGCAGCTTGATGAGCATCTGCACCTGCTGGAGGAAGCCAAGAAGCGCGATCACCGAAAGCTCGGCAAAGATTTGAAGATCTTTACCTTCTCGCGGGAAGTGGGGCAGGGCCTGCCGCTGTGGCTTCCTAACGGCGCCAAGCTTCGCCGGACGCTGGAACGCTATATTGTCGATCTGGAGGAGCGTCTCGGCTATCAGCATGTCTACACCCCCGTTCTTGCCAATGTCGATCTGTACAAGACATCGGGTCATTGGGATCATTATCAAGAGGACATGTTCCCTGTAATGAAGCTGGACAATGAAGAATTGGTGCTTCGTCCGATGAACTGTCCGCATCATATGATGGTTTATAAGAGCGAAATGCGCAGTTACCGCGATCTCCCTTTACGGATAGCGGAGCTCGGCACCATGCATCGCTATGAAATGTCCGGGGCGCTCACAGGGCTTCATCGGGTTCGCGCCATGACTCTGAACGACGCTCATATTTTCTGCCGCCCGGATCAGATCAAGGAGGAATTCTCCCGCGTCGTTAATCTGATTCGCGAAGTGTATCGGGACTTCGGAATTGAGGAATACCGCTTCCGTCTTTCGTACCGGGATCCGAAGGATACGGAGAAATATTTCCCTAACGATGAGATGTGGGAAATGTCGCAGCGCATGCTGCGAGAGGTTGTGGAGGAAATGGGTCTTCCTTTCTACGAAGCCGAAGGCGAGGCTGCCTTCTATGGACCGAAGCTGGATGTTCAGATCAAGACGGCTTTGAAAAAGGAAGAAACACTCTCTACCGCCCAGCTTGACTTCCTTCTGCCGGAAAGATTCGAGCTTGAGTATGTCGGCGAAGACGGTCAGAAGCATCGTCCGGTTGTCATCCATCGCGGCATCATCAGCACGATGGAACGGATGACGGCATTTCTGCTCGAGAACTTCGCAGGGGCACTTCCGACCTGGTTGGCACCGGTGCAGGCGAAGGTTCTGCCGGTTGCTCCGTCGTATAACGAATACGCCCGTAAGGCCGTTGATGCCTTGTTGGCGGCCGGCATCCGGGTCGAAGCCGATGAGCGCAACGAGAAGCTCGGTTATAAGATCCGCGAAGCCCAACTGGAGAAAATACCTTATATGCTCGTAGTGGGAGAGAACGAGCAGCAGGCCGGCACCTTGTCTATCCGCCGGAGGGGCCAGGGGGATATAGGTGCACACAGTATAGAGGATACGGCAAGCCTTATTCTCGAAGATATCCAAAGCAAGAAACATTAATTTAATACAAAGGCGATGACCAGAGACATGATTCCCTGTCCGGCCTGAACAGAGAGAGGAGCCCAGGCTGCAAGCTCCTTCAGAGACCGGTCAGGGAGTTACCCCTTTGCAGCCGTGATATGGAACCCGCGTTTGTCATTCGCGAAAGTATATATCACCGGGTTATTCCCGTTATGAAATACCGAAGGATTCGTTGTAAGGCGAAGCTGATTTTCCTGTCGGACCGGCCGCGAGCAAGCGGAAGGGAAGGGGATAGGGAAGAGCTGTCCGCCCGTGCCTGTCTTTCGTCCATTGGACGGAGCAGCGTTGGCAGCGAATCGAATGAGGGTGGAACCACGAGCAGAACGCACTCGTCCCTTTTGGGGCGAGATGCGTTTTTTTGTTTTTTTAAATTTTGCGTGTGCCGAGTCCTCAGCCTAATCGGCATCTTTATCGAGCCGGAGGCGTGAGAAGATCAGCGTAACCATCTTCACCTATTTTGGTTAAATCTAACAGGAGGTTGAATTGATATGGCAGTGAAAGTAACTTTCCCGGATGGTGCGGTTCGGGAATATGAGCAAGGAACGACATTGGAAGAAGTGGCGGGTTCGATCAGCTCCGGGCTGAAGAAAAATGCGGTCGCCGGTAAAATCAACGGGAAAGTGGTCGATTTGAACCGGGAGTTGAACGAGGACAGCGAAGTGGAGATCGTCACGCTGGATAGCGAGGAAGGGCTGGAGGTATACCGCCACAGCACCGCGCATTTGATGGCCCAGGCGATCAAGCGGATTTACGGGAACAAGCAGGTAAAGCTGGGGATCGGTCCGGTGATCGAGGACGGTTTTTATTATGATATCGATCTGGAGAATCCGTTATCGTCGGACGATCTGGCGAAGATTGAAGCGGAAATGGAGAAGATCGTAAAGGAAAATCTGCCGATAGAGCGGCGGGTAGTGAGCCGTGAGGAAGCGCTGCGGATTTACGAAGAGCTGGAGGATCCGCTGAAGCTGGAGCTGATCCGGGATTTGCCGGAGGATTCGGTCATTACGATCTATGATCAGGGAGAATTTTTCGACCTGTGCCGGGGTCCGCATCTGCCTTCGACAGGTAGAATCAAGGCGTTCAAGCTGCTGAGCGTGGCGGGGGCATACTGGCGGGGCGATTCGAAGAACAAAATGCTGCAGCGCATATACGGCACGGCATTTCCGAAGAAGGCGCAGCTTGATGAGCATCTGCACCTGCTGGAGGAAGCCAAGAAGCGCGATCACCGGAAGCTCGGAAGAGAGCTCCAGCTTTTTCTATTCTCGGAAGAAGCTCCGGGAATGCCCTTCTACTTGCCCAACGGCACGATCGTCCGCAATGAGCTGGAGCAATTCTCTCGAGAGGTACAGCGATCACGGGGATATGAAGAAGTGAAAACTCCCCTTATGATGAACCAGCGTCTCTGGGAGCAGTCCGGCCACTGGGATCACTATAGCGAAAATATGTATTTTACCGAGGCGGATGAAGCCAGATTTGCCTTGAAGCCGATGAATTGTCCCGGACATATGCTGATTTTTAAGCATCAACTGCGTTCTTACAGGGATTTGCCCATCCGCATAGCCGAATTCGGGCAGGTGCATCGTCATGAGCTGTCGGGGGCGTTGAACGGAATGTTCAGGGTCCGTACTTTCTGTCAGGATGACGCTCATCTCTTCGTTCGTCCCGATCAAATCGAGGAAGAAATTGCGAAGGTTCTTGAGCTTATAGAACATATCTACAGTATATTCGGTTTCGAATATCGTATGGAGCTGTCCACACGCCCGGAAAATTCCATGGGCTCGGAAGAGCTGTGGGAGCAAGCGGAGAATGCTTTGGCCCGGGTTCTTGAACAAAGAGGAGTCAAGTACACCGTCAATGAAGGGGACGGCGCATTCTACGGACCCAAGATAGACTTTCATATATTGGACTCGCTGAAACGAAGCTGGCAGTGCGCTACCGTTCAATTGGATTTCCAAATGCCGGAGAAATTCGACCTGACTTACATCGGAGAAGACAATGAACGGCATCGTCCTGTTGTTATCCATAGAGCGGTTTTCGGATCGATTGACCGGTTCATCGGAGTTCTGACCGAGCATTACGGGGGAGCATTCCCTTTGTGGCTGGCTCCGGTACAAATGATCCTGCTTCCCGTGTCGGATAAGTTTAATCCGCTCGCTCTGCAGATACAAAATCAACTGGAAGCCGGCGGAATCCGGGTGGAAACGGACGGGCGCGGCGAGAAGCTCGGTTATAAAATCCGTCAGGCGCAGCTCCGCAAAATCCCTTATATTTTGGTAATCGGCGAGCAGGAGGCCGCCAACCAAACCGTCAGTGTCCGGAAACGGGGACAGGTATTGGGAGAATATAGTCCGGAGCTCTTGTTGGAAATGGCCCTTAAGGAGATCAAAACGAAAAAATTAGACTCATAATGCCCGGCTTCCGGCTGTCTCTAGTCGCGATGCCGGATTGCCTTGAAGGATTATCCATATTACGTGAATAATCTGTCTCGAATTGGGCATCCTCCCCTATTAGGGAGGGTATCCAAATATGTTTTCCTTGAACTTACGCCAGAAGTTGTTCCAGCTGCTTCTAATGTTTATTGTTTTGGTTACTGCAGCGGGAATGCTTGTTGGCGAATCTCAGGCTTTTATCGAAGCGGATAAGCTTACGGGCACAGCCGCATCCGTGGCCTCGGAGCATAATGGAGCCAAAGCGGTGGATACAGCAGAAATCAAGGACTACGAACTTCCCTTTTCCAATCTGCAGCATGCGGAAACGGTCGAAGTGGTCGCAACCGGCTATTACGCCGGCGTAGAATCAACAGGTAAGCGTCCCGGACACCCCGGCTACGGAATCACGTATTCCGGCGTGAAGGTCCGCAGGGAAAAGAACGGATTTTCCACCATTGCCGCCGACCCTAAAGTGTTCCCGATCGGAACGTTAATGTATATCCCCGGCTACGGGTTTGGCGTGGTGGCAGATACCGGAGGTGCCATTAAAGGAAAGAAAATAGATTTGTATTTTCATACCAAAGACCAGGTTTACTCCGAATGGGGTAAACGTAACGTTAACGTGTACGTGTTGAAACGAGGGGAAGGCAAGGTGACGGAAGCGATGATGGACCAGCTTAATTCCGGCCAGGCCATCCCGGTCGATTTTTCCCTATATCCCTAAGCTCGAATCTAAATAAAGAAGCAGCCTCAAGTTTGGAATCGGGGCTGCTTCTTGCTTTTCATTTCGGAAGCTACATAAAAAAGGCCGGAATGACAATAATACTAACCGACCGGGAGGTGAGGTTCGTGAAGAAGAAAGGAAAACAAAGCAAACAAAATCAAGAAATCTACAATTCGGAATTCGCGGAGGAAGTCGTGGAGAAGAACGCCAAGCAGCCCGCGCAGAACAATCCGAGCGAGGGAGTGCGCAAATAACGCCAACCCGCATGCAAATATGACCATGGCAAGGAGTGAATCTTTATGATTCTGATCCCGTCTTCACTGGAGAACCGGGAGGAAGCTTTCGTAAATCTGTATCGCAGCTTGAAAGAGCTTGATTTTACTTTAGGGGGAAACTGGGATTATGAAAAGGGAAGCTTCGACCGCTCCCTGGATGAGAAGCAGCAGATGTGGGTGCGGATTCCTTTCCGTGTAACCCATGGCACCCTGGACGGAGACAGCGACGAATCCGATGCGGTGGTGCTGTTAGGCACTCCCTATGCTTTAAGACATCTTTACCGGGAAGGCGGGGATCCCACGGCGGATGTTCAAGTGATGGGGGCTCTTGTTGATCAGTTTCAGAGGCCGGTGGATAAGGATGCGGAAATAGGGGACGAATGGGCGGAGAAGGCCCGGGAAGTCGTCCGTAAGGTGGAGCGGAATCTGGTATAAATGACTCCAGCTTCCCCATTCAGAAGTTTTTAACTCCTCTTTAACTGGTTTTAAGGTTCGTTTAAGGTTAACGGTCCATTATATAGTTAAGAATAAAAACTAGTAGAATCATATTTGCTTTTTATTCGAATAACATTCCATGGATGTTGTCTTATATCGAATCTATTGGCAAGAGGAGGAATTTGCAATGGATGATAATCAAAAGAAGAGCGGTTTTGATGATTTTTTCAACGCTCCAAAGCCGGATAGCAATCCTAAGGAGGAGGACTCCACTAACCAGAACAGCCCCTCCTCTACTTCGTCCTACTACTATTCCTATGGCCCTTACAAGTCACGGCCATCGCAAGAAGAATCGAAGTCTGACAGCTCCACGTCACTCCCCTATCGATCCTCAACGGAGGTAGAAATGAGGGCCCCCCGCCCGGTGAAACCGATCGGATTGTCTGACGACACGCCGTCATCGGCAAGCGCGTCCTGGTCGGTCAACCATGAGCGGAAGAAGAGCCGCTGGAAGACCGGATTTATTTCATTCCTGGCCGGAGCTCTTGTGATGGGCGGATTGATGTTCACGGCGGACCGCGGCAACTGGTTCTCGCCCGCCCAAGGAGTAATGGGCAACGGCGGCGGGAATGCCGCTGCAACCAACAGCAATAACAATGGCGGCGGCAGCCTGGCTCAAAGCGCGGCCTGGGATTCCAACCGCCCTACCAATATAGCCGAGATTGCCCAAATGACCGGACCCGCGGTCGTTAAGGTCGAAACCTACAAGCAGGTCAAAGCGGGATCGGGAAGCCGCAATCCTCTGATGGATGATCCGTTCTTCCGCTACTTCTTCGGCGATGATTTCGGCGTTTCGCCGAATGCTCCCCAAGAGGGCAGCAAGCAGGCGGCGGGAATGGGAACCGGCTTTATCTTCGACAAGAGCGGATATATACTTACGAATGAGCATGTTATCAACGGCGCGGATGAAATTCTGGTGACGGTTCAAGGCTACGATGAGCCTTTCAAGGCAGAGCTTCTCGGGAACAGTTATGATCTGGACCTTGCCGTATTGAAAATCAAGGGAGACCAGGACTTCCCGTATCTGCGCATGGCCTCTTCGGAAATTAACGTCGGCGACTGGGTCGTAGCTATCGGGAACCCATACGGATTCGATCACACCGTAACGGTCGGAGTCCTGAGCGCGAAGGAAAGAGAAATCCCGATCCAGGACAAACAGGGAACCCGGCAATACAAGCACCTGCTGCAGACCGACGCATCGATCAACCCCGGCAACTCCGGCGGACCGCTGCTGAACCTGAACGGGGAAGTCGTCGGCATCAATACGGCGGTCAGTGCGCAAGCACAAGGGATCGGCTTCGCAATTCCGATCAGCACCGTTCAGAACGTGCTGGATAATTTGAAGAATGGGGTGGCCATCCCTAAAGAGCCGGTTCCGTTCGTTGGAATTACTGTGGCGAATATCGAAAAATCGTATCTGGACGTCCTTAAGCTGGACAGCACTGAAGGCACGATCATTGCCAATGTTCTGATGGGAGGCCCCGGCTTCAAGGCAGGACTGAAGCAGAACGACGTCATCCTGACCTTCAATGGAGAGAAGGTTAAGGACATGGCTGACTTCAAGGCGAAGGTATTGACTACCAAGGTAGGAGATAAAGTAACGCTGGGCATTGTCCGCGACGGCCAGAAGATGGACATTGAAGTGACAATCGGAGATATGAATGAACTCGAGCAGCAGAAATAGATAAAGAAAGAAAATCTGGGGGATAACAGCGAGTGCGTTGTCCAAACTTGCGCGAGGCGGTCAATCACCGTACTTTGAGGGAAGCAGACTTTCGCGGACATTCCGTGGGCTGCTTCTCTTTTTGTTCCGTGAATCCTTCTGCAGAAGGGAAGCCTTTGTTTGCCGTATCTATGCTGTAAAGACCGTTTCGTTTCTTGTTATAATAATGTAAGAAGCTAAATGTTTAATTCCCGGGCTGGGCATAGGAGCGGCACAATCTGCGGATGAGGCAGACGGACGAATGCAAGAAACGGTTGGTTTCAATGCCGACTTCGGAAGCTTGGCCCGATTAGGGATAATAATATATCGGTCTTAGAGGGGTGAGGCAGTTGAGAGAGAATATTATGGTCATCGACGATGATGAGAAGATTACTTCCATGCTGCGGAGAAGTCTTGTCTTCGAAGGCTATGGAGTGGAGACGGCCAACGATGGGCAGGAGGGTTTGAGAAAAATATTGCAGCAGGACCCGGACTTGATCATTCTTGATGTGATGATGCCGAAGGTGGACGGGTGGGAGGTCTGCCGCAGAATCCGGGAAAGCGGGATGAACACTCCGATCCTGATGCTGACGGCCAAAGACGAAATCGCCGATCGGGTCAAAGGATTGGATCTCGGGGCCGATGACTATCTCGTCAAGCCCTTTGCACTGGAAGAATTGCTGGCCAGAGTACGCTCCTTGCTGCGAAGAAGGACCGAGCGCAGCGAGCAGAGCAGCAACCGAATCAGCTTCGAAGATATTATTCTGGATACCGATACACGCGAGGTTATTCGTTCGGGCCGGCGAATTGAGCTGACAACCAAGGAGTTTGACCTCCTTCATCTCTTTATGCAAAATCCGAAAAGGGTTCTGTCCCGGGATGTCATCATGGACAAAATATGGGGTTATGATTATAGCGGCGAATCAAACGTGCTGGAAGTGTATATTGCTCTGCTCCGCCAAAAAACCGAGGAACATGGAGGCAGCCGAATCATTCAAACGGTACGTGGGGCCGGGTATGTGCTGAGAGGGGAATCCTGAAGATGTCTATCCGACTACGCTTAACACTCTGGTATTCCGGAGTGCTTTTACTAACATTGTTGATACTGGGGATCGGATTGTATTCTTCTTTGCATTATGTATATTTTGGTGATGTCCGCAGAGGGGTTAAAGCTCAAGCGGAAGATATTTATTCCCGTATCAAGCCTGATATTTATGTATCGAGCCGAGGTCTCTATATAAATCTGCAGCTGGATGAATCGGATCTCCGCAATAACAATATATTGCTGCAATTTAATGACTTGGAAAGCAAAAATGTGACCAGAAACCCGCCGCTCGTAAAGACGGACATTCAGTTCACTGTATCGCAGGAGGCCATTCAAGCGGCTCATGAGCGAAGGGGCTACTTCGAGCAAGCGCGTTACCGCGGGGTGGATTTGCTAATCTATAATCACCCGGTGCTGCTGGAGGGGGGACCGGTAGCCATTCTGCAGGTGGGACATGTCATTGTCAATGATCTCCGGTTGTTCAGCACTTTACGGTATACGCTGATTTTTATCGGATTGATTACGGTCGCTTTGGCGGGCACGATCGGCTGGTTCTTGTCGCGCAAAGCCCTCAAGCCGATCGACAGTGTAATTGCCGCCGCCGATCAAATCCAGATTGGAGAAGATTTGAGCAAGCGGATTTCTTACGATGGGCCCAATGACGAGATTGGACGCCTGACCGAGACGATCAACGGAATGCTTGGCCGGCTGCAGGTAGCCTATACGGAGCTGGATGAGGCTTACCGGGCCCAGCGAAGGTTTGTTTCCGATGCCTCCCATGAACTCCGTACTCCGCTGACGACGATCCGCGGCAATGTGGATTTGCTGGAGAAGGTATGGGCTCAGCTTGGGCAGCCCTCGATGGATGACGAACGCAATGTGCAGCTTTCCCTGGAG
This sequence comes from Paenibacillus residui, assembly GCF_042677205.1. NCBI lineage: Bacteria > Bacillati > Bacillota > Bacilli > Caryophanales > Paenibacillaceae > Paenibacillus > Paenibacillus residui. Next base: position 82,709 of record NZ_JBHTIU010000034.1, on the reverse strand, counting down.
GCGATGCGGGATATTGCCGACGAAGCTTCCCGGATGAGCCGGCTCGTCAACAATTTGCTCTCTCTGGCAAGGGCGGATGCGGGTTATGTCATGGAGAAGAAGGAGCTGGCTCTTCAGCCATTGGTTGAGGAGGTATCGCGCAAGGCTAACCTCTTCCCGAGACAGGCCCAATGGAGAATGGGCGATTTATCGGCCATGGATGGGGTTATCGTCCGGGGTAATGCGGATTATTTGCAGCAGCTATTGTTTATATTTATAGAAAATGCCTTTAAATATACTCCCGAAGGAGTAGTAACCATCGATGCGGTCGCATCGGAGGATGCAGGCCAGATCGGAATCCGGATTAGCGATACGGGAATCGGCATGGACAAGGATGAGGTGCCGTATATCTTTGAACGGTTCTACCGGGCGGACGTCTCCCGCGGCAAAACCCAGGGAACCGGGCTGGGCTTGTCGATTGCCAAATGGATCATTGACGAGCATGAGGGATCGATTGAGGTTACGACACGCAAAGAAGAAGGGACGCAATTTGTCATTTGGCTGCCCATCGTATCGAGGGAGCAGGATTAATGCTATAATAGGGATAGTTCTGAACAACCTCTAAATGAACCGGTGAATAAGGCACAAGCTCATTCACCGTACTTCATAATGAGGAATACGCTGAGGCAGAATGATAGGTGATTGTATGAAAGTAATTCGCATCTCCCCGAGAGGGTACTGCTATGGAGTCGTTGACGCCATGGCACTGGCTATGACAACCGCCAGGAATATGGATTTGCCGCGGCCTATCTATATCCTCGGCATGATCGTTCATAATTCGCACGTCACCGGTTTTTTTGAAAAGGAAGGAATAGTTACTTTGGACGGCCCTAACCGTCTCGAAATATTGGATCAGGTTCAGAGCGGAACGGTTATTTTTACGGCGCACGGGGTTTCACCGGAGGTACGCAAGCGGGCGCGGGAGAAAGGGCTAACCGTTGTGGATGCGACTTGCCCGGACGTTACCCGCACGCATGACCTTATCCGCGAGAAGGCTGCTGAAGGCTATGCCATTATTTATATCGGGAAGAAAGGCCATCCTGAGCCGGAGGGCGCGGTCGGCATCGCCCCGGATCACGTCTTCCTAATCGAGAAAGAAGAAGAGATCGAGCAGTTGAACTTGAATACCGACCGGATCATTATTACGAACCAGACGACGATGAGCCAGTGGGATATACGCCATATCATGAACCGCCTGATCCGGAGGTACCCGACTGCGGAGATCCATAATGAGATTTGCATGGCCACCCAGGTCCGGCAAGAAGCGGTAGCGGAGCAGGCCAAGGATGCCGACCTGGTCATTGTGGTCGGAGACCCGCGCAGCAACAACTCCAACCGTCTGGCCCAGGTATCGGAAGAAATTGCCGGAGTCCGCGCTTATCGCATCGCGGATATTACCGAGCTGCGTACCGACTGGTTGATGGAAGTGCGCAAGGTGGCGGTAACTTCGGGGGCGTCTACTCCGACACCGATTACCAAAGAAGTGATAGATTATCTGGAACGTTTCGATCCGAACGATCCGGGAACTTGGGCCATCGAGAGGACGATTGATATGAATCGGCTCATCCCTGCCGTAGCCAAGAGGAAGGGCTGATTGCGACGGATAAGCTTCGAACCCGGCAAAAAAACATTGACGGGTCGAAGTTTTTCCGTTATAGTTGCTTTAACGGAGAGCAGCGGATAAGCGTCGCAGTGTGAAAATTGATGATGGATGATGCGCTGATATGCTATTTACTGTCCGCAAGTCTATTTATCGGGTGACGGTCCGAACCCGAATGAAACGTCCAATAATTCACCAAGACCTCCCGAGGGCTTGGTGTGATTATACAGCATATTGACTAATGAGCGCATAGATAAGGAGAGATCAACATGATTGCTATTACATCTCATAATACTACAGATGAACGAATTGCAGAAATCGTTCATTGGATTGAGAAGCATGGAGTATCCGCACATGTATCCAAAGGCGAGGACCGTACGGTCATCGGTATAATCGGCAAGGCCGATCCGGTCATGGCCGAGCAGCTTCGTCAGATGTCCGGTATTTCCGAGGTTATTAAAATTTCGAAGTCCTACAAGCTGGCCAGCCGTGAGTTTCACCCGGCGGATACGGTGATTTCGATTAAAGGGGTAGAAATAGGCGGGCAGGATCTGGTAGTTATGGGCGGACCCTGCGCGGTAGAATCCCCCGAGCAAATAGATGAAATCGCCAGACTGGTGAAGGCGGCCGGAGGCCAGGTGCTGCGCGGCGGCGCATTCAAGCCGCGGACCGGTCCGTACAGCTTCCAGGGCGTTGGCGTCGAAGGCTTGGAAATGATGGCCGAGGCCGGACGGAAGCATGGGCTGCTGACCATTACGGAAGTTATGACTCCGGAATATGTGGATATATGCGCCGAGCATGCCGACATTCTGCAGGTCGGTACACGCAATATGCAAAATTTCGACCTTCTGCGCAAGCTGGGCACCATCCAGACTCCGGTTCTGCTGAAGAGAGGCTTCAGCGCTACCTACGATGAATTTCTGAACGCGGCGGAGTACATTCTCGCCGGAGGCAATCCTAACGTAATGCTGTGCGAACGCGGAATCCGGACCTTCGAGACCTATACGAGAAACACGTTGGATCTGGCAGCCATTCCGGTACTGAAGCAGTTGAGCCATCTGCCGATCATCTCCGACCCAAGCCATGGCACAGGACGCCGGGAGCTGGTGGAGCCAATGTGCAAAGCTTCTGTAGCCGCAGGCGCAGACGGACTTATTGTAGAGATGCATACGGACCCGGACAATTCGATGACTGGAGACGGCGTTCAATCGTTGTTCCCCGACCAGTTCGCCAACCTGCTGCTTGATCTGGAGAAGCTCGCACCGTTATGCGGCAAAACATTCTCCACGAAGAAAGAACCGGTACTCGCCGGATCTTGGAAAAAATAAATTTACAGATAATCGGGACCCCGCTTCTATCACAGGAGGCGGGGTCTCTATATGCGGACCGGATGAAAACTGAAAGTTTGTTAAATGGTCAAATTCAACAACACTCTAGCATTGTCATGCCCGAACGGGTTGACAAAGCAAAGCGTATTCGTTAATGTAGACGATAATAATTGAATCCATAACCTCGTTAGGTGAGGCTCCTGCATGGAGAAATGCTGCTGCCCAGAAATGTCCAAAGACGCCAATGGGTCAACAGAAACCATCGACATAAGGTGGTTTTTAACGCAGCTGGAAAGCGATCGATCCTATGCCATGCAGTGCTAAAACTCAACGAATGGAGGTTCTTTTTGTGCTGTTTGTCTAACGCGCACCTTCATTCCTTGAAGGTGTGCTTTTATTTTAGGGGGGAAATAGAAAGGGGGATGGCCGTAATGGAACACAAGCCGCGAGGCAGGCCAGACTTTATTTTGCTGTTTTCCACATTTTTATTAGTAGGCTTCGGGCTGGTCATGGTTTTCAGTTCCAGCTCACCCCTTGGCTTGCACAAGTATGGGGACTCTTGGTATTTTGTCCAGCGACAGATCGTCTTTGCCCTGCTGGGATGGCTGGTCTTATTGGTGCTGATGAATATCCCCTTTAGCCGACTGAAGCGTTTGGCCTACCCTTCTTTAATTTTTGCTCTGATACTGCTTGTGCTGGTGCTCTTGGTCGGAACCAATGCCAAGGGGGCGACGAGATGGCTTTACATAGGCCCATTCGGCCTGCAGCCCGCAGAGTTCGTTAAACTTTCGATCATCCTGTATTTAGCCTATTTGATCAGTAAGAAAGGAACCCACATTCAAGATTTTAAGAAGGGCCTTGCTCCCATCTTAGTAGTGATCGGAATTGTTGTTGTGCTGATATTGCGCCAGCCTGACCTGGGCACGGCTCTCAATTTGCTCTGTATTACTTTCATTCTCGTCATCGTAGGAGGAGCCAATCTGCGGCATATCTCCTTACTGGCTTTAGCCGTGGCTCCGGTACTGCTGATGCTGGCTATTTTCGAAAGCTACCGGTTCCGCAGGCTGACCTCCTTCTTAAACCCATGGGATGATCCGGCTGATTCGGGTTATCAGCTGATCCAGTCGTTTTTTGCATTATCCCGGGGCGGGATTGCGGGGGCGGGATTGGGCCAGAGCATTCAGAAATTCCACTATCTCCCGGAGGCCCATACCGATTTTATATTTGCGGTGATCGGAGAAGAATTGGGCTTTATCGGAATCGTTGGCTTTATGCTGGTGCTGGGCCTGTTTATTATGCGCGGCTTCGTTGCGGCTTTAAAATGCAAGGATTTATATGGTACGCTGTTGGGCATGGGGATTGTGGCCATGTTCTGCATACAGATCGTGTTTAATCTGGGGGCGGTCACCGGAAGCTTGCCGATTACCGGGGTCACCCTTCCGTTTACGAGCTATGGGGGCTCCTCTTTGTTAATAAGTATGGCGGGGACAGGCATCCTGCTCAGCATCTCCCGGGAGAATAATCGACTTCGAATGGAAAATCAAAAGACACTTTCAACAGGAAGGTAGGGAAAATCATGGGGCAAACGAAGAAATGGAACACGGTGCTCATACTAAGCCTCTTGTTCGCGGCTTGTTTTAGCCTGTTGGCTTTCGACATTGACGGACCAGCGATACATTATTTTGACAGTCAAATGATTGCGCTTGTACAGGGCTGGGAGGTTCCGGTATTGACCCTGGTGATGAAAGGCTTTACGTTCCTGGGATCGACCGAATTTATCGTGGGAGTCGCAATCGCCGTTCTGATTTATCTCTTTGCAGTCAAGAAAGATATGCGGGCATGTATGTTCGCCGTAGCGGCGTTGGGAGGCTGCGCCTTGCTGAATAAAATATTGAAGCACTCTTTTATTCGTGAGCGTCCGGAGCTGCACCGCCTGATTGAGGAAACGGGGTTCAGCTTTCCCAGCGGGCATTCCATGAATTCTTTAGCTTTATATGGAATGATAGTTTTTCTATTGTTCCGGTATATTCACCGGCCGCTGTGGCGCGGGATCATTCTTCTCGTTAGCGCGGGAACGGTCCTGGCGATTGGTACCAGCCGAATCTATTTGGGAGTTCATTATCCTAGCGATGTCCTTGGCGGCTATCTGGCCAGCGGTTTCTGGCTGCTTCTCACGGTCTGGTTCATCCTGCGGGATAGAGGAACCCGGCCGGCATTATCCGGTCCACATAGTTCGGAAGGACGGACATCTCCCGGCACTGCGAATTAGGCTGTCGTTACTATAGGGAATTTCCCTGTTTGGACGGGGTAAAGCCGAACCTGTCAGGGTGACGGCCGGATTTGCATGTTTCTATCAGGGATACTGGTAATATTTAAGGCTGTAACCTCCATGTAACAAAACCTGACATATCTATTGACGGCTAATTCGAGCAGATTTATAATTATTCAGGGAAAGATGATAAAAATGGAACGTTAATCATTAGCTTCTCAATAAATGTTCGGATAATGGAGGTATTCAGGCATGTCTGCTGACGGAATATTAAGGATGATAGAAGAAAACGGAATAGAATGGGTGGATTTTCGATTCGTGGATTTGAATGGGAAGGCCCACCATATTTCACTGCCGGCCGTTGAAGTAGGGAGAGATACCTTCGTCAACGGCGTTGCTTTTGATGGCTCCTCTATCCCGGGGTTTAAAGGCGTGGAAGATTCCGATATGGTTATGATGCCGGATACCGAAACCGTCTATGCCGATCCGTTCTCGGCACACCCTACGTTGATTGTGATGTGTGATATCTACACTCCCGATGGAGAGAGATACGACAGAGACCCGAGAGGAATCGCGCAGAAGGCGGAAGAGTTTCTCCAGCAGACGGGAATTGGTACCGTGGCGTATTTTGCGCCGGAGCCTGAATTTTTCATTTTTGACGATGTCCGCTACGAGAGCGGTATGAATAAATCTTATTATGAAGTCGATTCGGAGGAAGCCTTCTGGAACAGCTCCCGCAAGGAAGAGGGAGGCAACCTCGGCTTTAAGATTCGGCATAAGGGGGGATACGTCCCCGTTGCCCCGGCGGATACGCAGCAGGATTTGCGCAGCGAAATGTGCCGCATCATGATGGAATCGGGCCTCCGGATCGAACGCCATCATCATGAAGTGGCTACCGCCGGTCAGGCAGAGATCAATTTTCGCTTCGATACGCTGACGGCGAGCGCGGATAATTTAATGAAATATAAATATATCGTGCATAACACCGCCCGCCAGTACGGGAAGGTCGCAACCTTCATGCCGAAGCCTTTGTTTGGAGATAACGGAAGCGGGATGCATGTTCACCAAAGTATTTTTGACGGGGACACTCCGCTGTTCTACCGTCAAGGCGGCTACGCGAATTTAAGCGATACCGCGTTATATTACATCGGGGGCATCCTCCATCATGCGAATGCCTTGCTGGCACTGACTAATCCGAGCACCAATTCGTTCAAAAGACTGGTACCCGGCTACGAGGCTCCGGTGAACCTGGTCTTCTCCAAAGGAAACCGCTCGGCCGCCATCCGTATCCCGGTTGCTGCCGTCACGCCGAAAGGATGCCGCATCGAATTCCGGACGCCGGATTCGACCTCGAACCCGTACCTCGCTTTTGCGGCTATGCTTCTGGCCGGTCTGGACGGAATTCAGAATCGGATCGACCCGAGAGAGCTTGGTTACGGACCGATGGACCGGAACATCTATGATCTATCGGATGCCGAGAAGAGAGATATCCGCAGTGTGCCGTCCACGTTGGATGAAGCGCTCGACGCCTTGCAGGCCGATTATGAATTCCTGCTGCAGGGCGGAGTGTTCACGAGGGAGTTTATCGAGAACTATATTGATTTGAAACGGGCCGAAGCCAAAAGTGTGCAAATCCGGATTCATCCCCATGAATACTCGCTCTACTTCGACTGCTAAACGGCTCACGAATGCCGCCGGCTGCTGCCGGCGGTTTGTTCAATAGTATAGAATCTATAAGATTGGGGGCTCCCCGCAAAGTATTGTATAAACCTTTATCGAAGGAAAGTCATGAAGAGCGACCGCGTTTAGAGGAAGGTGTAGACGCCGACCCTGTTAGGGTGCGGACGGAATACGCTTCGAAGGCATACGTCACTTTGTGGGGTCGTTCAACGTGTTCCCGGCTAAGGGGTAAGTGGAAAGCGTTTCATACATTGGGCGTTGGCCGGAATGACTCTGGTAAAGCACAATCTCGTTTACGCTCCAGGCGGTTTCTAGATCTTCCGTCGAGAGCATACCCGGCAGGGATGAGGAGGGCCAGGGGGCCGAACCGATATATTTTCTCGCCAATGTAATATGAGCGCGGTAAGGTCTGTCTTCCGGCATGAAGCCGAGCTTCTGCATGGCTTGAACGGTTGAGCGGTGCAAGGACAGCAGAGGGGCGGTTTCTCCTTCGACTCCTGCCCATAGAATCTGCGGAGAACGGTTCGGACCGAAATAGCCTAATTTGCCCAGAGAGAGAACAAAGGGCGGATGCATTGCGGCTACTCCCGGAAGGGCTTGGTCGATTTGGCTGCGGGTTTCCGGCGAAGTCTCTCCGAGAAATTGCAGAGTAATGTGATAATCCAGCGGGTGGGTCCATTTACGAAAGGGAAGCTCATTGGATAGCTGCCGGGTCCATTCCTCCAGCGTTCTCTTGACCGGGGGAGCGATCGGGACGGCGATAAAGAGCCGGGCTGATGATGCCATAGGTATCGGGATGCCTCCTTGCGGTTGTCTCTAATGTCTATTAAATGTTGAAGCGGTATAAAAATATTGTTATCATTACGATATCATACATGGAGAAGGTGTGGAACTTGGCAAATCGAGCATACAATTTTAACGCAGGGCCGGCGGCACTCCCGCTGGAGGTGCTGCAGCAGGCTCAGGAAGAGATCGTCGATTACGGCGGGATTGGCATGTCCATTATGGAAATCTCGCACCGCAGCAAGCAATACGAGCAGATTAACGATGAAACCCAGCAGCTGGTCAAGGAATTGCTGGAGCTTCCTTCCGGGTATAAGGTTCTTTTCCTGCAGGGGGGCGCGAGCACACAATTTGCGATGGTGCCGATGAACCTGCTTGCTCCCGGCAGGAAGGGCGCTTATGTTCTGTCCGGAAGCTGGGCGGACAAGGCCTATAAGGAAGCGAAGCTGTTCGGAGACACTTATGCCGCGGCGGCTTCCAAAGAGGAAGGACCGCTTAATCTGCCATCCCTGGACGAGATTCAGCTTCCCGAGGACGCGGCGTATCTTCATATTACTTCTAACGAAACGATCGCAGGGACTCAATATACCACCTTTCCGCAGACGGGCAGCGTACCGTTAATCGGTGATATGTCCAGCGATATTTTGTCCCATCGATTCGATGCTTCCCTATTCTCGCTTATTTATGCAGGAGCGCAGAAAAATCTCGGACCTTCCGGGGTGACGCTCGTTATCGTGCGCGAAGATCTCGTGAAGGAGTCTCCCAAGACGATTCCGACAATGCTCCGCTATGATACGTATGTTAAAAATAACTCGTTATATAATACCCCTCCGGTTTATTCGGTATATATGATGAACCTCGTCTTGAAGTGGATTCAGAGGAACGGGGGAATCGACGCCATGGAGAAGATGAACCGGGAGAAAACGGCTCTGATCTATGACGCCATAGATAACAGCGGGGGATTCTATGAGGGAATGGCGGTCAAGCAGGACCGTTCGATCATGAACATCACTTTCAAGCTGCAATCGGACGAGCTGGAGAAGAAATTTATTGAGGAATCGGCCGCGAACGGATTTGTCGGCTTGAAGGGGCACCGCAGCGTCGGACATCTGCGCGCATCGACTTATAATGCCGTACCTTATGAAAGCTGCAAGGCTTTGGCCGATTTCATGGCTGATTTCCAGCGTCGTAACGGGTAGGTGCAGTGCAATTGCCGAGCGGGAGAGGAGTAGTTCAATTGCCAATCGGCTGTGACTACAACTAAATAAAGCAGCGTGTTCCTCCTGCGGGAATGCGCTGCTTTATTTGATGTTGTGCTCAAGATGACTCTTCCCAATTAAGCCTGGAGGGCGGAAGAAACGCTCTTGCGTTGACCGTGGACAGTCAACGGGTCTGTAATTTTGTAGCCGACACTGCGAACGGTTTGAATATACCGGGGAGTTCGCGGGTCCGCCTCGATTTTATCGCGAAGATGACTGATATGGACGTCTACGATCCGGGTATCGCCAAGGAAGTGATAGTCCCATACATTTTGCAGCAGCTGCTGGCGGCTTAAGGCTCGTCCTTGATGCTGGCACAAATAAAGCAGCAATTCGAATTCCTTGGGCGTCAGATCGATCAGCTTGCCGTTCAGGGTGACTTCTCTGCGTTCGGAGCTTATGCAGATATCGCCCAGATGGATATCGCTTGCCGGCGGCTGCGGGGCGGAAGCTTCGGCCCGGCGCAATACGGCCCGGATACGTGAAATCAGCTCCTGCGGGCTGAATGGCTTGATCATATAATCATCGGCTCCGTGGTCGAGTCCGGCGATCCGGTCCGACACTTCCTGCATGGCCGTCAGCATGATGATCGGGATGCGGCTTCCCTCGCTCCTCAGCTTGCGGCAGATTTGAACGCCGTCCATCGTAGGCAGCATGAGATCCAGCACGAGAAGATCGGGTCGGAAAGAGCGGATCGATTCAAATACCGCTCCGCCATCGTGAACACAACGCACATCGAAATCGGCCAGCTTCAAATTGTAATCCAACAGCATGGCAATGGACGGTTCGTCGTCAACGACCAAAATTCTGTTCTTCATCCGCATGGTCTCCTTTTTCTACTGAATTATTTTCATTATTGCTTAACTATGTCAGTGGCGAATTAATGATAAGTAAACTATATGTAAAATTTATAAATCGTTAACTTCCGAACGGCCGTGTTTTTCCTCATAGGCGGCCGGAGTGCGGGGAGCTAACAAGCACTTGAAACCTGGGCGGCAACTGTGTCAAGATTAGAGATGCGGTAAGCCGGGAGAAGAACCTGCAAATCTGCAGGTGATTGATTGTCTCCATGCTGCATTTCGCAATTTTCCGCAAATCACGAGGATAACAGCCTGATTGTTTTCCCAAACCAGGAAGCGAAGATGTCAGCCATCAATTGCCGCTAGACTTTAAGCAGGGCTTATTATCATAGACGCAGAGCATTTTTCAGAAAGGTGAATGAGAAGCTATGGCATTTCACATTGTTTTGGTAGAACCGGAGATCCCCGCTAATACGGGAAATATATCGCGGACTTGTGCCGCAACGGGGACCTGTCTTCATTTGGTCCGCCCCTTGGGCTTTTCTACAGATGACAAAGCGTTGAAGAGAGCGGGGTTGGATTATTGGCCATCCGTTAAATTGGAGTATCACGATTCGTTCGCCGACCTTAAGCGTTTGTATCCCGACGGGCGGTTTTTCTGCGCGACGACGAAGGCTCAGAAATGGTACAGCGATTTCGAGTTTCGGGATGGAGATTTCTTCGTGTTCGGCAAAGAAACGGCCGGTCTGCCCAAGGAGATTCTGGAGGAGCACAAAGATACCTGCATTAAAATTCCAATTAATGGAGAGGTCCGGTCGCTTAATCTGTCCAATTCTGCGGCCATTATTCTATACGAAGGCCTTCGCCAGCTTCAATTTAAAGGCTTAACCTAACAACGGCTGCTATACGCGCCGACCCATAATAAGCTAGAGTGCGAGTCAGGTTGCGGCAACCGGCTCGCTGTTTATGTTTCTTTGTCCGTTGCCGTATATAGGATCCGGACCAACAAGTCCAACTCGAGAGGAAGTGAAGAGGATGCCCTGGGTTTATTTGTTGTTAGCCATAGTACTGGAAATAGCCGGGACGGTTTCGATGAAGCTGTCGCAAGGCTTTACGAAAGTTTGGCCGTCCGCTCTGATGATCGTTTTTTATTTACTTGCTTTTTCCAGCCTGAATTTATCCTTGAAGCATGTTCCCGTAAGTGTCGCATACGCGATCTGGTCTGGGCTCGGTACAGCCGCTATCGCGGTGATCGGCTATATGGTGTTCCAGGAATCGATGACCTGGCTCAAGGCGGCCTCCATCCTGCTTATTATTCTTGGAGTTATAGGTCTTAACATAGGAGGAGAAGCGAAAGCAAAGGGCGGTGCGGCCGTAAACAATGAATCCTTGTCTATTATTGTCCAGCCTGATGCGAACGCCAATCAAGATAAGTAAGGAGTAAGGGGTGTTTCAACGCGGAAAGCCAGGGGTATTTACTAGGTGCGCGGTTGGTAAGTGCATTTTCCCATATTAAGGTAGTAGCAGAATTAGCGACATAAAACGGAAGCCGGTTACGAATATCATAAAGAGGGGTGAAATGCTAACTCAGATTGGGGTGATTTGGAATGAAACCAGCCGGGATCGTTCGCAAGGTTGATCAACTGGGAAGAATTGTCCTTCCTAAATCGTTAAGGAACCGTTTCCGAATGAATGAAGGGGACCCGGTAGAAATCCTCGTGCAGGGTGACCATATTATTTTGGAAAGGTATCGCCCACGCTGTGTTTTCTGCACAACCATGGACAGCGTTGTTGAATTTAAGGACAAGCACATTTGTGCGGAATGTTTGCAGCAGGTAACGGGGAAATAATAAGCTGCCTACATAAGCCCGGACTTTATACAACCGCGATTGTTAATGATGACGATAACAACAATAAAAGCGCATCTGCCGACCTGGCAGGTGCGCTTCTATCTTACCACATTAGAAAGTTTAAGTTCATTAAAGCAAAAAAATGGAACAACTTTCTAATTGGCATAAAAAGCTGCCTTTAAAACCGGGTTATTCGTCTTCGAAGTTCGTTAGGAGCTTTTTTTATCCGCTGCCCATCCTATCGATTCAACAGGCTGCCCACATATTTCAACAGCTCATTCGCACAGACCGGGCAATAGCCGTTATCGTCTATAAGCCTGCGGGTCACCTCGTTAATCCGTTTGAGCTGAGTGGCGTCGGGCGTTTTGGTCGATGTCGTAATTTTAACGATGTCCTTAAGGTCGGCGAAGAGCTTCTTCTCAATAGCCTCTCGCAGCCGTTCATGAGTGTTGTAGTCGAATTTTCTGCCCTTGCGGGAATAGGTGGACAGTCGGATGAGAATCTCTTCGCGAAACGCTTTTTTGGCGTTTTCCGAAATGCCGATTTGCTCCTCAATGGAACGCATCAGCCGTTCATCGGGGTCCACCGGCTCTCCGGTGAGAGGATCCTTCATCTTCGTCCAATTGCAATATGATTCGATATTGTCCAGATAGTTCTCAAATAAGGTTTTCGCCGATTCCTCGAAAGAATAGACGAAGGCCTTCTGCACTTCTTTCTTCGCCAATTCATCATATTCCTTGCGGGCAATAGAAATAAAATTAAGGTAACGCTCCCGTTCTTCTTTCGTAATGGAAGGGTGCTGATCCAGGCCGTCTTTGATAGCCCGCAGCACATCCAGAGCGTTGATACACTGCACGTCATGGCGAATGAGCGCGCTCGAAATCCGGTTGATGACATACCGCGGATCGACTCCGGACATCCCTTCCTCGACAAATTCGTTCTGCATTTCCTTAAGGTCGTTTTCCTTGTAGCCCTCCACGGATTCCCCGTCATACATCCGCATTTTCTTGACCAGATCCATTCCCTGCTTCTTGGATTCCTTAAGCCGCGTCAGAATCGAAAAAATGGCTGCGGCGCGAAGGGAATGGGGAGCCATATGAATATGCTGCATATCGCTCTGCTTGATAAGCTTGGCGTATATCTTTTCTTCTTCGGATACTTTCAGGTTATACGGAATAGGCATGACGATAATACGCGACTGAAGCGCTTCATTTTTTTTGTTCGCGATGAACGAACGATATTCGGATTCATTCGTATGGGCAATAATTAATTCGTCGGCGGAAATCAATGCGAAGCGCCCGGCCTTGAAATTGCCTTCCTGCGTTAAGGAAAGCAGATTCCACAGAAATTTCTCATCGCACTTCAGCATTTCCTGGAACTCCATCAGTCCGCGATTGGCCTTGTTTAATTCGCCGTCGAACCGGTAGGCTCTCGGATCGGATTCCGAGCCGTACTCCGTAATGGTCGAGAAATCAATGCTGCCCGTCAAGTCGGCAATATCCTGCGATTTCGGATCGGACGGACTGAACGTTCCGATTCCGACCCGGTTCTCTTCCGAAATCAGCACGCGTTCGACCAGGACGTCCTCTATCCGGTTGTTGTATTCGGTTTTTAGCCGCATTTGGCAGGATGGACAGAGTGTTCCTTCGATCTTGACTCCAAGCTCCTTCTCGACATCCTCTCTCAATTCCTGCGGGATCAAGTGAAGCGGCTCTTCATGCATCGGACAGCCTTTAATGGCGTAGACGGCGCCTTCCTCCTGGCGGGAGAACCGCTCCAGCCCCTTTTTCAGCATAGTGACAATCGTAGATTTTCCCCCGCTGACGGGGCCCATCAGCAGCAGAATCCGTTTTCTGACGTCCAGCCGCCGTGCGGCGGAATGAAAATATTCCTCAACCAGTTTCTCGATGGAGCGGTCCAAGCCATAAATTTCTTGCTCAAAAAATTTATATTTAATCTGCCCGTTGTGCTCTTCGATCCCATGGGATTCGATCATCTTATAAACTCTTGCATGCGCGGTCATTGCCAGTTCCGGGTTGTTCTTCACTTTTTCGAGATATTCCGCAAAGGTACCGGTCCATGACAGCCTCTCCATTTCGGTCCGGTGTTCGGATATACGTTTGAAAATATCCATGGTTGCCTCCTCTCTCCCCAGCAAGTGCTAAACCAACGTATTAATAACTATGCAGAGGAGCGAGAGATGTTTCCCGAAATTCCAAGATCCCCCGGATAAAAAAGCTTCGAAACGATCTCCTTAAGAAGCTTACATGCGGCGAATTCCTGCTATTCTGCCAAGTTTCCGCCGTTAGCTTGCCCCCGCCGCAAGATAGGCCGTCAGCTTGTCCGCCAACTCCTGCGGAGTGCTCCAGCGGAGCGGTTGTCCCGGATGGATGAGGGACAAACCGGGCTCCGGCGAATCATCTTGATGGCAGATATACACGACCCGTACGCCGGTTCCTTGCGCATAACCGGCTTCGAAACATACCTTAGGATCGGACCCGCTCAGGTCCGCAATGACCAGGTCACTCTGCCGGATTTGCTCGAGCGTGTCCCGGGAATGCCCGGGGAGCTCCGCTGCCGCCGGCGGTATAACCGCTGCATATCCGTTCTCATCCAACTGCGGGATGACCGTATCGCGCAGGGCTTCCGCGGCGGGAGATGCGCCCGGCACGGCAAAGAAGACCGTCCGTCCGGACTTGCCCTCGGTTAATCTCGCGGCTTCCTCCCAGCCTTTGGGGGTCAGCCGCAGCGTAGATCCCATCCGGGAAATAAGCTTGCTTGCCTTTAACTCTTCCAAAATATATATAAATTCCTGTAAATTCGGGGAATACGTCAGGTTGTAGGCGGACTGGATCGGGTCCAGAACGACGGGGTCCTCGGGCCGGTCTGAATGACGGTACAGATAGACCAGACATTTATTCTTCTTAGCCTCCAGAGTCCTGGGGATTCCGGGCGACTCCAGAATGAAGCTGAGATCATCGGTCACAAGCTTCACTTGCTCCTGCCGCTCGCACATTTCCCGGATGTACCCGGAAACAAGCGGGTATTGCTCTCTCTTCTGTTGATGCGGGCGGGCATTGAGCCGTTCATAAGCCTCCTCAGTTATTTCGTACTCTCCTGTCCCGGTACAATAGCATTTTCTAAAAAGGTAACTCCCCAGCTCCTTTACATATATGCCGGTAATATTTTTCTCGCAGAATAAGCAGCGCTTGGGCAATTGGCCCATAGGGGATCATCTCCTTTCTTGCTTTCAACATTCGTGAACGGTACGGGGTTTGTGGGGGTATGGTATAATGGGAAAAAGATGAACGAAGCCGTATTTTCCATAGAAGGCATAGGTCTTTACCCGCTTGAAAAGGGCAGGGGAAGGCGCGGGCAAAGGGGAAACGGACGGGAATGGACCTGCGAATGGTCATCCATATTTGGATAAAGTTTCATCAATCAAATAGGAAGAGCCGTCATACGATTGAGCAAGATTGCAGCATTAACAGGGAGAGAAGAATACGTGCCGATTCGAAGCGAAACCGAGCTCTATGCGCCGGTTAAGGCATATATGGAGAGCTTGGGCTATGAAGTTAAGGGAGAAGTGAAGAATTGCGACCTGGTCGCCATACGCGGAGAGGAGCCGCCCGTCATTGTGGAGCTGAAGAAATCTTTTACGATTCCGCTGCTCGTACAGGGAGTGGACAGGCTGCGTCAATCGGACATGGTCTATTTGGCTATTGAGAAGAAGGAGCATGGACGGGCCCCTCATCAACTCAAATGGGGGGATCTGCAGCGGCTGTGCAGGATGCTCGGCCTGGGGCTGATGACGGTCCGTTATTATAAGCGGAAAGCGCCGCTGGTGGAAGTCGTATGCCACCCTGAACCCTATGTTCCCAGGAAGAACCTGAAGCAAACGGCCAGGCTGGTGAAAGAGTTTAATGAGAGGAGCGGGGATTATAATATAGGCGGAAGTACCCAGCGCAAGCTCGTCACCGCGTACCGGGAAAAAGCTCTTCAATGCGCCTATTATCTGAAGCTTAACGGACCAATGGCTCCCAGACAATTAAAGGAGCTGACCGGGAACCCCAAGACGGCGGCACTTCTGCAGCATAATTATTACCGCTGGTTTCAGCGGGTGAGCCGGGGGATTTATGCCCTTACCCCCCAAGGGGAGAAGGCGCTTCAAGAGTTTGCCCATGTGGTTGAACGGATGGAAGATAGGGCGGGCCGCCCGGATTCATACCATGACGAAAACCCTGCTTTGCCATTTTAGCTGCAGGGTTTTCTATTTTTTTGACATGACTTTAGCAATCGTCCTTGTCCGGATCTTTCCGGTTAATAAATCCGGTCATGGCCTGTAAAGCATCGTCCGAAGGCTTCTTATCCGTTAAATTCTTGTTCTCTTTTTCGTTGGACTTGGGATTATGGTTTTGCGGGTTGGAGTTTTTCAATTGGAACGCCTCCCTCTTTTCTTGTTGTCTGAAATAGCTTGTCTCGGAGAAGCTGGGTTTATTCAAACGGCTCGTTGGTCTAGCGGTCCGACAGTGCCGAGAGAGCCTTGTGAATCCATATGGCTGCCTGCGAGCCATCGCCCATGGCTATGGCGGCTTGCTCGGAATGCACCGCTATATCTCCGGCAGCCCATACGTTCCGGACGTTAGTCATCTTCGTTCGCGGGTCGGTGAGGATGTGCTTGTTCTCCAGCCTTTCGATCCCCAGCTTCTCCGCCAACTGCGAATTCACCTGATTGCCTCCGAAAGCGACGAAGGCTCTTTCCGCCTGCACCATCTCTCCGTTCGTTAAGCGAACCCCGCGGAAATGGCCGTCTCCTTCGACCAGAACTTCGCCGATGGCCTGATCAATGACCGGAATTTGCTTATGCTTCAGACGGGCAGCCGTATCCGGTTCGACCGCTTGTCTCCCGTGGTTGATGTAGACAAGCTGGTGGGTTCGCGGCTGCAGCGTGAGAGCCATTCGGGCTCCCGCTTCCCCGGAGCCCAGGACGAGGGTGGAGAGGCCGCGGATTTCGTACCCGTCGCAATCCGGGCATACATACACGGTTATGCCGAGGCAGGGGAGGAGCTCGGGAAGATCATCCGGAATCCGGTCCACGACTCCTGTGGCGAGAAGAAGTGTCAGACAGTGATATTCACGGCCGCTTCGGGACTTAAGGACGAAACCGGGTTCGTCGCGATAGGCATCGACAATGAAATCGTCGGCAAATTCAACGTCATGGTTTTCGGCATGCTGCCGCCCCAACTGCCGCAAATATTCGCCGGATACCCCTTCCGGCCATCCGAGAAGATTGTGATATTTTCGGCACAGCACGGATCTCCCGCTGCCCGCATCGATGACGAGCACACGGTGTTCATACCGTCCGAGCTGGATGGCGGCCTGCAGTCCGGCAATGCCTCCCCCTACAATAATGCATTCGTAGCTCATATACTCTGTTCTCCTTAGCTGCCGCTTTATATCCGGCGGGTCATATCGTACAAGGTTAGTATGACCTAACACGAAATCGTCCATTAATCCAAATAAGCGGGAGGCAACTGAGAACTTCTCAGTTGGGGACATCCATGACGCTTTGCGCGGCACTGTCAGAAGACGATTGGACTGCAGCATTTTCACGGAAAGTTCCTCACGAGGGCTCATAATAATAATCCCCGATTTTCCAGACTCCGTTCTCTAAGGTAACGGAACAGAACAGCTTGTAATTCTCAGTGCCGGTTGCTATTAGCATAACGGAATACCGGTAGGAATTTTCGCCTTGCCGTTCCAGAGACGGATTCTCGAATTTCTCGATTATTACGGGTGGGAACAGGTTGGACAGCCCTCCGAAGATCATATATTCGCCGCCCCCAATCTCCGGTACATAAGTATCCAGCAGTTCAATAGTTTTCTCCTCAGTAAATACCTGATTCAGCCACTCATGTACACGTCCCCTCTGATTAGCGCTAATCGGCTTCTCATTCATGACCAATCCTTCTGCAAATTGCTGATCCACCTGCTCCAGCCAAGGCTGCATGCCTTCGGTATCCAGCTCGCCTTTTGCGTTCAATGGAGCGGGAGGGAAATCGGCCATGGCTTTGTCAAAATCCGGGTTGGCCGTTTCCGGATCTACCCGGGGAGCAAGAGAAATCTCAGATATACCGGCTAGATGTGCCCGGTTAGGGACGCCTTCCAGAATTTCGGCGGCCACAACGCTATAGCTGTCAATGATGATGGTCGCCGTTCCGGTGGAGCCTTGAGTCCCGAAGCTAGCCTTCTCCTGCGGGTCCGTAAAGTCCAAAGCAAGCCTTACTCTTATATCCTGCATCGATTCCGGGCGGGGAAGCCGCATTACGGACGCTTCATCGGGGATAAAAATAACATCATTCGGATTATAGGGCTCCGTGTCCCCGTAATAATATTCAAATTGGCCGCTAAGTTCGAGTTTTCCTTCGAAAGTAGTCTTGACAGAGTCGACTCCGTAGGTGCCTTCCTCCTTGGAAATCACCTTCATGCCTCCCACCTTATCGCCAACATGGATTTTCGCCGCGTTAAAAACCGGATTTCCGGGAATAGTGTCGGCAGGGCGGCCACCAGGCATCAACCACAACAGCAAGGCCAGGCACAGAGCTGCTCCCGCAATTCCACCCAGCATCCGCATCCCCCTGCTTCTCCGGGAAAGTCGCTTGCGGCTTCCTTCAGATGAAATCCGGGCCTCGATCCGTTGAATAGTATGCTGTGTAAACGTAGGCTTCTTAAAGGGTCCTGTCTGCAGCCGGTTGTACCATTCCGGTTTAGATGATGCCATATTTGATTCCCTCCTTCATCTGCTCGTTTACCTTGTTTCTTGCCCGATGAAGCCTGGATTTGACCGTACCCTCGGAGATCTTCAACAGGCCGGCTATTTCTTTATTGGAAAGTCCATATCTGGCGTCCAGCACGAGGACTTCCCGGTACTTGTCCGGCAGGTCCAGTACGATCTTCCACAGATCGTCCGTGAGTATTTGATCCAGCGCTTCCTTCTCGGCCGAGGGGGAGCTTTCCCGCCTGCCGATCCAATCCGTTAAAGTGACCTTGCGGATAAAGGCAGATCTCTTGTAATTAAAAGCCAAGTTTCGCGTTATGGCGAACAGCCATGTCTTAATCGATGATTCTCCGCGAAAGGAGCCAATATTTTGATAAACGCGGATAAAAACCTCCTGCACAAGATCATCCGCTGCGTCAAAGCGGCGAATTAGAAAATAAGCATAATTCCAGACCTCCTGACCATATTCATTCATTAATTCGCGAAAAGCATGGTCATCCATCTTGGATGCATACTGTAAATATTTCTCCACTGGCCTCACCTCCAACCTATTAGACACTTTAAAACGAAACCGGTTCCCACCGGAGCTGCCTATATTTTTTTGTCTTCGGCCGACTTTCCGTTTATCAGCTTTAACAATGCCGACAGCTATAGACGGTGTTAGGAAATGTTCACATTTGGCCGTTTTCTTTTTGACCTTCATTGGGTATAATATAGGTGTTTACTTATAAGAACGCCATCGATACTTAAATAAAGTTAACCAATGCCCGGGGGGTGCTTCTAATGTCTCTTTCTTTCTGGATCAGTATTCTTGTGTTCATCATGTTCATCACGGCTATCCTGACGGCTGCCTACAATGATGATAAGACCAAAGGGCTGTAAGTCATTTAATAGGCTTATAAAGCATCCTGTCGTGCGATGGGGTGCTTTTTGTATGCCGTTTTGTATGTATTCATCCTTATGCAATGTACTGAGAAATAGGGGAGGTGTAGTTTAATGAGTCAACTTCTGGAACTGCTCTTCTCCCTTTCCGTTTGCGGGAAGTACCGTTGCGATCTGTATTCTTCTATTGCGGCTCATTTCTCCAAATGTCCTTCCTGCGAATTGGCGTTATGCGATTGGAAAAATGGCTGTAGCCTTTTATCTTCTGCCAATAGCCCTTGTTCTGCAATGGCTTTGGCCACTCTTCGCTCCGAAGCAAACGACAACCGCTCCTATACCCGGACTGCACTCGAGTGTACAGCAGACACAGTCGGATTATCTAACAAGAGAAGCCATCCCGGAACTGAATCTTTCTGCTGATAAGACCCGTCTATTCCTTCCGGAACTTCAATGACAATCAGGAAATTGACTTCCGAAAAAATTGAACAATTAGAAAAAATGCAAGCTGAAAACAAATTAAGAGCTTTCTTCGAACAGATACACAAAAAATGAGAAGGGACTCCTTGGCCTGAACCCCGATTATTAGACATCATTATGATAAACGAAATTAATAAAGGGGCCGCCCATAAGTCATCTAAGATGACCAATGAGCAGCCCCGTTTTATATTACTTCCATTGCGGCTCGGTATAACCGTTCTCTTTCATGCCCTCATTAGCTTCTTTAATAATTTGGGCGCCGCCTTTGTCCATCCATTCCTGAACCATTTTGTCCCAATCGGAGATCGGTCTTTCGCCGACGATCATCTTCGTCTGTTCGGTGAACAGGAATTTATCCAACTCTGAGCCCTTGGCAGATCGTGTTTCCGAGAAGACTGCATTCATCGGATTGATGTAATGCTTTGTTTCGCTATGCATAGTCTCCAGCTCTCCCGCCAATTTACGGAGAAGCTCAACCGGGTATTCCTTCGAATAGCCGTTAGCTAGATCGTTCGGTGCCCACATCCGGTTATCCGGCATATAATTGAACGGGGAGAGACCTTTCTCATCCGGTTCTCTCTGTACATTGCCGTCTACTATCTTGTAGCCATTGTTTTCGTGGCCGTTCATCCAGTCGAAGTCGGCATTATCCGGCTTGCGCTCCTCCAAAGGATAGAACTTGCGGCCGAAATCGATCATCTCCAGAATTTTCTCCACCTTGGTCGGCTGATCCTTGAGCTTGGCGTTAAGCATAATCACACCGTAGTATCCGGCGGACGAGGTGAAGCCCTTGGAGCCATCCGGAGCCTCGAACGGAGGAATCGGCACAATGTCGGCCTTCGGATCAATATCGACGAGCCCCTGCATGTAAGTGGAGTTCATTCCGCGGGGAGTACCGATGAAGATTCCTGCTTTACCCGAGTAAAACTCCTTGTTCGTCTGTGCCCAGTTCAGCAGGGCAAAATCTTTCGAAATGGCCCCTTCCTTATAAAGATCGGCCAGGAAGGAAATGTGCTGCTTGCGCGCTTCCGAAATGAAGCCGGGAATAAATTGTCCATCCTCGTTCTTGTGGTACCACGCATTCCAATCCCAATAAGCTCCCATTCCGTAATGAGGGTTGATATTCTGGGACATGGCCATACCGTAAGTATCATCTTTACCGTTGCCGTCCGGGTCATTCTTCGTGAAGGCGATGGCCACCTCTTTTAATTCCTCATAATTCGTCGGAACCTTCAGGCCGAGGTTATCCAGCCAGTCTTTACGGATTACCGGAGTCAGCTCATAATTTTCGGTCAAATACCTTTGAATAGCATAGATATTGCCATTGATGGTTACGGCTTTGCGGACATTGTCCGGAATAAGCTTGAACGTTTCGTATTTGTCCATGTATTCGTTAAGAGGCAGGAACGCCCCTTGCTTGGCCCATTTATAGAAATTCGAATCCGTGCCTTCCATGACAATGATGTCCGGAATGTCTCCGGAAGCAATAACGGCACTAAGCTTCTGTACATAATCGGATTGTACGACATATTGCGGTTTGTAATCCACATTGAACCGCTCATTGATCATCTCGATGCCTTTGCCGTTCGCCGGCGGAATCGTTCCGTAACGGAAATCGATAGCGGTAATCGTGAATTTCTCGTTCTCCTTGGTTGTTTCCCCGCCGCTTGCACCGCCGCTTTCCGGCTTCGAGGCACAGGCGGCCGTCATTGCCGATACCGCCAGCACCAGACTTGCTGCTAACCATGGTTTCATTTTCATTGCAGATTATCCCCCTTATCCAAAGTTTATCCCGATAATGACTTCTCAGGCAATACTGCTTCGATTTAACCTTTAACCGAACCGAGCATCACCCCCTTGGCGAAATGCTTCTGCAGGAACGGATAGACCAGCAGAATAGGCAGGGTGGCGACGATGATGGCCGCCATCTGAATCGTTTCCGCCGGCGGAGAGTGCTCCAGCAGCACTTGCGGATTCCCGAGCGAATTCTGTGCTTCATTGACCACTACGATTTGCCTTAGAATGACCTGAATGGGCCACTTGGCCGGGTCGTTCAGGTACAGAATTCCTGTAAAATAGTTGTTCCAATGAGCAACCGCGTAGAACAGGCCGAAGGCCGCCATGGAAGGCTTGGACAAAGGCAAGATGATTTTGATAAACGTATGCAGGTCGTTAGCCCCGTCGATCACGGCTGCCTCATTCAATTCCGGCGGAATGCTCATGAAAAACTGTCTCATGACAATCAGGTTAAACGGACTGATCGCAGCCGGCAGAATGAGCGCCCAGATGGAATTCAAGAGCCCGGTCTCCTTGACGACCAGATAGGTCGGAATCATCCCGGCCGAGAACAGCAGAGTAAATAATACGGCGAACAAGACGACTTTCTGACCGATAACCGGTCTTGACAGAACATATGCCAGCGTAGCCGTAAAGAACAAATTGATGAACGTACCGAGTATCGTAATATAAACCGTGACGAAGATAGAGCGCACGAACGAGCTGGAGCCGAAAATATACTGGTAGGAGTCGATGACCCATTCTTTAGGGATAAGAACAAAGCTGCTCTCCAGAAAATCCTTGTACGATGAGAAGGATACCGCTACTACGTACAGAAAGGGAATCAGCATGACCAGCGAAATAAGAGCCAGCAGCACGATATTGACTCCGTCAAACAGGCGTGAACTCCATGTATTTTCCTTCACTTAGGCTGCACCTCTTTTCCTTGTTAGTAGATTCCTTCTTCTCCGAATTTTTTGGCTAGATAGTTGGCGGACATGACCAGAATCAGGCCGACTGCTCCCTTAAACAATCCAACAGCGGTAGCGAAGCTGTAGTCGGACTGCTCGATTCCCTTGAAATAGACGTAAGTATCCAGCACGTTCCCGACTTCCATATTGAACGGATTCAGCATCAGAAAGATTTGCTCGAAGCCGCTGTCCATAACATTGCCCAGTCGCAGAATAAGCAGAATGACAATCGTGCTGCGGATGGCGGGCAGAGTGACGTGCCACATACGCCGGAACCGACCGGCCCCGTCCATGACCGCGGCCTCATAAAGCTGGGGATTGACGCCAGCCAAGGCAGCCAGGAAAATGATCGTCCCCCATCCGGATTCCTTCCAAATGACTTGAAGAACGACGATAGGCTTGAACAAGGACGGATTAGACAGGAACGGAACCGGTTCCCAGCCCAACACGTTGATAAGAAACTGATTGATTAATCCCTCGCTTCGCATAAAGATGATACAGATCCCGATCACCACCACCCAGGATAAGAAGTGGGGCAGGTAAACGATGGATTGCACAACCCTTTTGTAAACTTGACCGCGCAGCTCGTTAAGCATCAGGGCCAGCACAATCGGGATAGGAAATGCAAAAGCGATTTGCAAAAAAGAGATTTGCAGGGTATTCCATAGAACGTTGACGATTTCCGCGTCGGCAAAAATCGTTTTAAAATGGGCGAAGCCTACCCATTCGCTTTGCGTAATCCCGATGAACGGATTGAAATCAATGAAGGCCAAATACAGACCGAGCATCGGGACATATTTATAGAGGATGAAATAAGCGATCCCCGGCAGGCCGATGAGAAGCAAAAACCGGTCCTTCCACATTCTTTTCGCCAGCTTGCGCCAAATGGTTGCTTTGGAACCCGGAAGGGGAGGTGTAGGAAGAGATTCGGTTGGTTGGGCTTTCATAACAGTACGGATTACCTCCTTATAGTTTGATGGCGTAAACCTGCGCTTTCGTACTGCTTACTATGGGGCTTAGGCGGATTAAACGCAATTATCTGTTGAAGGAAGCGGGTTTTGCGGTAAAAGATAAAGAAGTGCAACAAAAGATTAATCCGCCATAGCCGGATCCGGACACTTTGTAATACCCTCTGGTCACTGGCGGTATTATGTTATTTTGAGATGAAAAAAAGAACAGGAAATCAGGGCAGAATTTCTAATCATGCCCGATCTCCTGTTTTGAATAATTTGGTATTTAGTTGTTCGAACCAAGGACACTTAATTATGAGAGAAGCTTTGACGATTCTCCGTCGGGATTCTCTTTGGCCGGGTCACGGTACTTTTTACGATATTGGCCGGGAGGCATGTCCGCAACCTGCTTGAAGATTCTGGTAAAATTCTGCACCGAAGTATAGCAGAGCCTTTCGGAGATTTCTTTAATCGGCATGTCGCTGTAAATCAGCCATTCCTTCGCCTTGTCCATCCGGTATTGAATCAGATAGTCCCCGAAATTCGTATCGGTCTCTTCCTTAAATGCCCGGCTGATGTGATAAGGGGACAGCTTGAGCTCATCGGCAACGTACTGCAGTGAAATATTTTCTTCGAAATGCTCGTGAATATAGTCCATCACTTGCCGCGCGGTTTTCTTTTGCTTGTTGGCATGAAGGCCGCTCACCTGGGCATGTATCGCCGGGAAGATCGTTTCTGTAAACCAGACCGTCACTTCCGACAAACGGGTCATGGAGTATAACTGCTTATACGGATCACCCGGGAATATTTCCTCCGCGTTCAACCCCGCTTCCTGAAGGAAATAGTCCAGCTCTCCAATCAAATAAGCGAACAACCCAAGCACTGTTTCCGAATTGTGGACATAACGGGGGACCAGTTCCGCAATTTCCTCCAGCTTCGCTTTCGCCTGTTCTATGTTACCCTGAGAAATACTGGACACAATTTCCTTCTGCCATCGGACGACGGTCGTTCGTGACTGCTCGATATCCGGTTCGATCGTCCGGGAAGAGATGATCCGGTCATGTCCCATTAACAGCCGGTAGCTTAGAAGCTCCAGCGCTTCCTGATAAGCGGTACTGATCTGGGTATAGCCCTTGTAAGGGCGGCTGAGCGCCACCGTCACGGAGAATTGAAAATATTGCCGGATATTGGTCCGGAATTCGGCGGCGATTCGGTCCATAGCTTCTATCGATTCGCTGTTGGATTCCTCTATGCCAAGGATCACGGCGACTTGCCCCGGTAGAGGGGTTACCGTCAAGCAGGAGAGATTCTCTTTCTCCTCGCATATTTCCTCCACGATTTTGCGAATGGCATACATCATCAACGAACGGTCGCGTTCACGGTAATTTTGCTGAAAGCGGACATATTCATCGACATCGACGAGACAGACGTGAAACCAGGCCCCCCGAAGCGGAAAATCGTATCTTTCGGAGGCTCTGATAATCTCTTTGGCACTCATCTCGCCGCGCAGAAGCTGCTGGAAGACGGTTTCCTTAAGGTACGGGAGCTGCTCGCTAATTTCACTCTTCAACCGGTCATTCGTCTTCACCATGCTCTGAATGAAAGAGTCCAACTCCTGAATATCGTCCGTATGCGCGGATTTCCTGGCATCCCCGGACAGCATGTTGAGCAGCCTCTGGATAGGATAGGACAATCTCTTGGCTCCGACGAAGGACAGAAGGGCAGCCGCCAAGGTTAGAACAGCAGCGACAATCCAGGTGATCGTCTGAATTCTATCGGCTTTATCCGTTAACAGTGCGGTTTCTGTCATGGCGATATAGCTCCAATTGTTAAAAGAAGATTTGATCGCCGATATATTGTAATCGGTTCCGTCAACGGCAACAGGGCCGGAGTAGGACTGTGTTCCGGATGACGCCGCTTGGAAGACGGATGGGCTTAGCTTCGTTCCGATAGTGTCCGAATCCTTGCTCAGAACAATGGTTCCTTCTTCGTTGACGATATACAGCTTTCTTCGCTCTCCCAAATTGACGGATTGGATGAAGGAAGTCAGCTTTTCGTTCGGGACCTGCAGAATAAGCAGCCCTTTCTTCTGTTCGGAATAGAAGATCGGCACCGGCCGCATAAACAGAAGCTCGTCCTGTCCCGGATACGTATGGGGCGGAATGGCGACCGCGGATCCGTAGTGGGTCTCCGTATTTTTAATCAATCCATAATAGGGATAGTCGGTAAGATCCAGGAAACCGTCCCTGCTGGAATATACTTTGTTATACAGTGTGAAGGCGATAGCGACATCATAATCGATATTGGAAAAGCTGCGCTGTTTTTTAATCGAATCGATCATTTCCAGCGTGTAGTCAATATTTTTGTTGGTAGGGCCCAACTCCACGGATTTCTCCACGGCGGCATTGTTAGCCAGCAGGATGGATGCCCTGTCCAGCGATTGCAGCATGCTGTCCATTTGGAACTGCATCTGCTGCAGAATAATCTGCTGGTTATGATTCACTTCCTCCTGAACCATGCGCGAGGCAATAATGGAGGAAGCGGTTCCAAGCAATATCACCGGAACTATACAGATCAGGATGGAATATATAAATAATTTTCTTCTGAAGGAGCGGTTTCGCCATAGATTCAATTTATGCAGCATTCAGTTATTCACCCCATCCCAAAGTCGCGTAAAGCCTCCTGCCTCAGATGTAAGCGGGGCCACTTTATCATTGTGATAAGTTTATTCGTTATTGTCAAAGTAAAATAGCGGAAGACGCCGTTCAAAGCAAAAACACGGCCGCTATGAAAGTTCGGGTGTGGGGACCGTGATCATGTTATGAAGGTAACCGGGGCGTGGAATCGTTCATCGGAGAGAACGTCCACGATATTCGCCGGTTCATTGTGCATCTGTGTACGGCGAAGAAGCTCAAAGAGGTCGCGGCTTCCATTCTGGAAATTTTCTTTATTCTCAATAAGAAATAGGGGAAAAAATCTCCTGTTCATGATATATTAATTCTATCTTCATTGTACCAAATTTTCAATCAAAGAGGGGAGCTCCAGCATGAATTTGATTGTGTCATCCGTCGTATCCCGTTTAAGGCCTTATTTTGACGGACTGCTTAGAGAAGAGGGAGAGACGGGCGCGCTCTACATTTACGATGAGGAACTGGGGGATCGGGCCAGCTGCTGCACGACAGGTGAGGCGGCCTGCTTTTACTTGCTGGATTGGAAGCTGCATCAGGGAGACGGCAAGGACATCGCCCGCAAGCTGGCAGAGGATGTACGGCGTAGACAGCTTCCTCAGGGCGCGTTCGGACAACCCTATTATGTAAAGAAGGGAGAAGCCGGGACGGTCGACATTGCGGAAATCGGTGCGGTAGCGAACAGCTTATATCATCTTTATAAGGGAACTGGCAGTGAAGCGGCACGAAGCAGCCTTGTGCAGTCGGCTCAATACTTGTTGACTCAGGTGGCCGAAGAGAATCCGGGCGCCGTCTATAAAAATCCGAACGCTACAGGACACGATGTCTTGAATGGCGATATATATGCCGCCCATACTTTCGGAAGAGCATACCAGGTTACGGGAGAGGAGCAGTACCGGTCGAAGGCGGAGGAAATTGTGAGTCATGTGGCGGACCGGTTCGGAAAGCATAGCCCGGGCTGGTGGCCCTATACCGAGCTATGGGACGGCAAGGTAGGTATGGGCAACAGCGTTGCTTACCAAGGCACGATCATAGCCTTTGCCCACACGGTCGTTCCGCTTCTTCCGCCGCCGTTGCAGGACCGTTGGAACCGGGTGGCAAGGGAAGCGGTAGACACAATGCTGCAGGCGATGGAGGAAGGTCCGAATGACTTCAACGAAGCTCCCTGGTGGTGCCGGGATTGGAACAACGCTTGGGAAATTTGGCTGTCCTTCTCCCGCTGCCCCGAGATAGAAGGAGCAAGTAATTATGTCATGAGCCGGCTGCGTGAGACGGAGGAAGCTGTTATCAAGGAAGGAGCCGCTTGCTTCCGGCCCAAGGTAACCTCTGATGATCCGGAGCGGACTCCTGTGACGACAACTTTTCGCAAAGCGGCTACATTCGCAGGGATTTTATCCTATCTTGTGCTGGACCAGGCCGAGGATATAAACGCAGAATCGAGTGAAAGGAAATAGGTGATGAATCTAATGGATAGAAAAAGTCTACGTGCCGATATCGTTATTATCGGAGGCGGAACGGGCGGCTGTGCAGCAGCGCTGGCTGCGGCCAAACAGGGCAAACAGGTAATTATGACGGAGGAGACCGATTGGCTGGGCGGCCAGTTCACCAGCCAAGCCGTTCCCGCAGACGAGCACCGCTGGATTGAACAGTTCGGCTGCACCGCGACCTACCGGGAGTTTCGGAACCGGGCACGCGATTACTACAAAAGAAATTTTGCAATGACTCCCGAGGCGATGCGGAATGAACGTCTCAATCCGGGGAACGGCATTGTCAGCCGCCTTTGTATAGACCCGCGGGTGGCGCTTGCCTGCTTCGAAGAAATGCTGGCACCGTATATCCACAGCGGCCGCGTACAGGTTTTGTTGAACCGGAGGGTGGTTAGGGCGGAAACGTCCGGTGACGATGTCGTCTCCGTAACGGTTTCTTGCTTGCGGACGGGGGAAGAGACGGTGCTGACCGCTCCTTATTTCCTCGATGCTACAGAATGCGGGGATGTGCTGCCGTTAGCCGGCGTCGAATACGTGACAGGAGCCGAATCCAGGGATGAGACTGGAGAGCCGAATGCGCTGGAAGGACCTGCACAGCCCGGAGATATTCAGTCGATCACCTACTGCTTTGCCGTCGATTACCGCGAAGGGGAGGATCATACGATTGAGAAGCCGCGGGATTACGAATTTTGGAAGCAGTATCAAGCGGATTTCCAACCGGATAAGCTGCTGAGCTGGACTTCCTTCGCTTCGCATCAAAAGGGTTATTCGCTGTTTCCGGAGCCCGGCTATTTTCCGTTATGGGATTATCGGCGAATAGTGGACCGTACTCTGTTCGCGGAGGGAGTCTTCGACAGCGATGTAACGATTGTCAATTGGCCGCAGAATGATTATTGGCTTGGGAATATATATGAAGTGAGCGAGGATGAGAGAGAGCGGAATCTGGAGCAAGCGAAGCAATTAAGCCTCAGCCTGCTTTATTGGCTGCAGACGGAAGCACCGCGTCCGGACGGGGGGCGCGGATATCCGGGAATTCGCTTGAGGAAGGATGTAGTGGGAACGGAGGACGGACTGGCCAAGTACCCGTACATCCGCGAGTCCCGCCGCATCCGTGCGGAATTTACCGTACTGGAGCAGCACATCAGCCCGACGACACGCGGAGACCAGGGGGCCGAGAAGTTCCCGGATTCGGTTGGAGTCGGTTGTTACCGGATCGATCTGCATCCTACGACCGGAGGGACGGTCGGCCTCTATATCCCGAGCCTGCCGTTCCAGATCCCGCTGGGCAGCCTGATTCCGGTACGGGTCAATAACTTGCTGCCGGCATGCAAGAACATTGGGGTCACCCACTTGACGAACGGATGTTATCGCCTCCATCCGGTGGAATGGAATATCGGCGAGGCTGCCGGTTATCTGGCCGCCTATTGTCTGGAGCGCGGAGTGACCCCACGGCAGGTAAGAAATCAGGCCGAGCTGCTGGCTGATTTCCAGGCTCTGCTGGTGCGCGAAGGCATTGAATTGGATTGGCCCGCAATCACAGCGGTATAGCTTGAAGGAAATGCCCGGCAGCAATGGGCATAGGGCGCAGTATGCCCCATAGACCAAAAACCGCTAGGCCCGTCGGAATTGGGGCTTAGCGGTTTTTTATTTAATATAAAAAATTGTAAGTCTCATCTTACACGTGTTCTTATATTACATCGGTAAACGTGCCTGTCCAAAGGACGGCGATAGCCGTTTATCCTTACAGTTTTTCATTTAGACCCCCATGTCGCTGACCGCGGCACCATCAGATGATGAAAATGGATGGATTTTCAAGGTAGAATAGAGTTGAATTGCTTCAATAGTGTGAAATTTGAAAACTAAATGGA
This sequence comes from Paenibacillus residui, assembly GCF_042677205.1. Taxonomy (NCBI): domain Bacteria; kingdom Bacillati; phylum Bacillota; class Bacilli; order Caryophanales; family Paenibacillaceae; genus Paenibacillus; species Paenibacillus residui. Next base: position 53,225 of record NZ_JBHTIU010000034.1, on the reverse strand, counting down.
TTTCATACCGTTAGATTTCTATACTCGGAAGAAATATGGAAACTAACTGGAAAACCTACAGCTAGTTTGCGCCAAAACAGCCGTTTCGCCCAAAAGCTGCCCATTTTAACTGTAGTTTATCCAGTTAGTTTGATCATTTTCGCCCATTCGCTTGAATCTACCTGTACAAAATACAGTTAGACGTGCCGCTCCGCTTGCAACGATGCCTGCAGACGGTAAAATAGACGGATTTTCAAGGTAGTTTAGTCATTTTGCGCCATTCGCCTCAATCTACCTACATAAAATACAGTTAGTAACGCCCATAACGCTGAGCTGCACCATCGAATGGTGAGAATAAAGGGATTTTCAGGGCAGCGTGTCAAGATATTCAAGGTAATTTAGTCATATCTCCACGCAAATCGTGTGAATTTACCTGGACGAAATGCAGAAGGAACAGTTCACAAGGGCGGAGCCGGCTTATTAACGCTCCGTTCGACGTCCCGGTAAAGATTCTTTCCCGCAAAAAAAACCCCTCTTGTTGTTAGAAAGGCATCCGGCTTCTTACATAGTCCAACGCTTCGTCAATCTCGTGCGGTTGGAGCCCTTCGATGGATATGTCGATACAAGGCTTGTACTCGTGCAGCTTCTCCAGGAATCCGCTAATGTTAAAAGTTCCCGCCCCCGGCTTAACGACGTCTGGCCGTTCCCCTTCACGATAAACGGCATCTCTCAGGTGGGCCAATACGATTCTTTCCCCGAAAGTTTGCAGGGCCTGCCGCACAACCTCTTCCCGACTTGCGAAATTCCGATGATCAAGCAAATTGCATGGGTCGAAGACGACCCCGAGTGTACTGGAGGGGATTTCCTCCATGATCCGCTTCATATGGTCAGCACTGGAGAGCGTATGTACGCAGACCGGCTCCAAACCGACGGTCACTCCCCATTTCTCCGCTTCTTCCGCTAACTCCGTGATACTCTCCTTTAACACCGTCCATCCGATCTCGAGGTATCTTTCGGGGTCCTGATAGCGGAACGTATCGTGATCTCCCGTCTCGGTAGCGACGATGGATGTGCCGAAGTCTCTAGCCAGCCGGAGATGTTCCTTGAAACGCCGGATTTCCTCGCGTCGGATTTCCGGATCGGGATGAATCGGATTTATATAGCAGCCTAGCACGCCGATGCGAATACCCTGCCGGTCAAAATGTTCAGCGATATAATTGGCCAACCCCGGACTTAATCGGCCCGTGCCCGTGTCGATGTCGCTGATTGCTTTGGTTAAAGCCAGTTGAACAAAATCAATCTTATGAGCCCCCAAAGTTTCGGTTAACTGTTTAAGCGGAAGCCTACCGACCGTATGGGCCAGAATTCCTAATCCCACTTGTCCACACTCCTGTTTGCTTTTGGACTTACTATAGCCTGTCAGGGAAATAGAAGCAAGAGTTTGACAAAAGTACAGCAAAATAGGTTAAGCCCCCCAAACGCCTGCTTCAGAGGGGCTAGAGGGCTTGCTTGATTCCAATGGTTAATAATCTCCCTCGCGGGGATTATTCCTCTGCCGATGCCAGCCAAGCTAGGCGGGCAGCGCCCATCCATCCCGCGGAGCCGCCTAGCTTGGCCGGCAGGATTTCAACCGGGCGATATACCGGCATCAGCCTGTCGTTCAACTGTTGGCGAAGCGGATCGAACAAGAAATCGCCTTGCGCCGTCACAGCGCCTCCGATAATAATGGTCTGCGGATTGAACGCATAAACCAGATTCACGAGACCGGCAGCAAGGTAGCCGATATAGGTGCGAATCAGCCTAACGGCAGCAGTCCCGCCGGAGCGGGCTTGCTCGAACAGCTGCTCCGGACTGGCTCCGGTGAAGCCCGCCTCTTCGGCCAGCTTAATCAGGCCTGTGACGGAGGCATAGCTTTCCCAGCAGCCGCTGCCGCCGCATGTGCAGGGCTTGCCCTCGTGAACGATTACCTGGTGGCCGAATCCGCCGGCATAACCGGCACAGCCATAATCCGGCCTCCCATTCATGATCCGGCTGCCGCCAATGCCGGTGCCCAAGGTTACGCAGAGGAAGCCGTCCAGGCCGCGTCCGGCGCCTTGCCATCCTTCACCGACAGCCAGGGCGTGGGCATCGTTAGCAACCACGACGGGCAGCCCTGATGCTTTCTCCAGCTCTTCACGCAGTCGGACACCGCTCCAGCCCGGAAGGTTCCCGCTGGCAAAAGGAACCGAGCCGTCACGAATATCGACGAACCCGGCCGTTCCGACCCCCGCTGCCGCCAGTCGCCAGCCGTTGAGTTCAGCCATACGGCGGTATTTCTCCAGCAGGCCTGCCAGCTTGCCGAGTAAGGCGTCTCTGCCCAATGAGGCTTCTGTAGGTACCGTATCGGTATGTACAGGCTGTCCGTCCCGGGATACTATTCCCGCTTTAATTTGAGTACCGCCGATGTCAATGCCGATCGCCAAAGTCGTCATCCGCGTTCCGCCTCCAGTCGATTCGGGCCGAACGGGAGCTGCCCCAATTCGGCCCTTGTTCCGTATACGAATTAGATTAATCCATGCTTGCGAATATATGCCATGTATTCCTCATACAGCTTGACGGAGGATTCGTCTCCCGCATGTACAGGGCTTCCGGGCTTGTTCATCATGCCCAGGTATTGGTAGCACAATATTTTATCAACGTGGCCCGATAACGTTTCCAACTGCCGGATAACTCTTTCCGGGGCTCCCGGATAAAGCACCTTGCCCTGAAAACGGAACACTTCCAGGTCCGCCCACAGCGGCTTGCCTGCCCGGTCGTGAGCCTCGCGCAATTTCGCGAACACTTCGTCTACAGCCTCGAAGGTGGTCCGGTTCACGCCAATTTCATCTTGATAGGCGATATAGTCTACCTCCAACGCTTTCAGCTGGTCGACAAATTTGTCATCCGCAACGATCGAACGGGTCCCGTACGGAGCGATCAATATTTTCTGGGGACCGACCTTCCGGCAATAAGCGGATAATTCATTGGCATAGGAGATGTATTCGTCCGGGAAGTAGGAATGAATGGCCGCTTCCACCGGAAAATACCAACCGGCGAATGAGGAATGGTGCCCGTATCGAGCCGCCAATTCGTCTGCGATCTCGTATCGGAGCCGGTTGCGGTCTCCGGTAATCGACAGGCTTCCCATAATCGGAGTGGTAAAGAAGCCCAACCCGACATAGATGGATATTCCCAGCCTGTCACCGGCCTTCAACACAGCCTCCAGCGGGTCCGGACATACGGTATCCCATCTCAGCGGAATAACCTCCGAAGGATAGAAGGCTTTGCCGTGCAGCGCCACTTGCAGCAGGACGAGCGTATCCATGCCGGCCTCGGCCATTTCTTCAAGCTTCTTGTCCCAATCCTGCTCTGTGAATTGCTGAGTAGTGGAGTTCCAGGTATCGCCTTCGTATGGATTCGGATGATAGAAATCAAACCAGGAGCCGCTAATTCTTTTTAACATGCTTATTGCCTCCTTAAATTTAAGAAGTGGAAGGGTCAACTTGTACGGTTGTGCTTGCTGATGGCTTCGCAAATTCATTCAAAAACGGTTAGGTGCTGATGTTTCTTCAATCCTTGTTCTGAGCTAAACGGATGGCGTCACGAACCCGGCCTCCGGACTGTTCCAATAGCCGGATAGAGGTAGCGGCATCCGTACCTGAGATCAGCAGCACAATGGCTGCTTTGACATTGTAACCGGTCTGCTGCAGAGCCTGGACCGCCGCTGCTTCCTCTTCGCCTGTCGCATTCGTTACGATCCGCTCGGCGCGCTGAAGCAGCTTGTTGTTCGTCGGCTGCATGTCGACCATGAAATTCCGGTAAACCTTGCCCAGCTTCACCATAGCTGCCGTGCTGAGCATGTTAAGAATGAGCTTCTGGGCTGTTCCCGCCTTCAGCCGGGTTGAGCCGGTCAATACTTCGGGTCCTACCGGCACTTCAATGGCGATGTCCGCCGCCTGGCCGAGTGCCGAGCCCGCGCTGCAGCTCAGGCCGATCGTACGCGCCCCCGATTGCTTGGCGCAGGACAAGGCCCCAAGCACATACGGCGTCCGGCCGCTGGCGGCAATGCCGACGACTACGTCATTCGGCCCAACGGATCGGGCCCGCAGGTCGTCTGCCCCTTGCCGGGCATCGTCCTCGGCGGATTCGTCGGCCTGGATGAGCTGGCTCCCTCCCGCCAAGAGCGCCTGTACGGTCTCAGGAGGAGTGCCGAAGGTTGGCGGGCATTCGTACGCATCCAGCGCAGCCAGCCGGCCGCTCGTTCCTGCGCCGACATAGAACAGCCGGCCGCCCCGGCCTAATGCATCCGCAATGCAATCCACCGCCTGAGCTATGACGGGCAGATGCTGGCCGACAACGACAGGTACCTGCCGGTCCTCGTCATTCATGACTCGTAAGATTTGTTCCGTTGACATCTGGTCCAGGTCATCGCTGAGAGGATTGACCTGCTCGGTATCCAACCGATCGGTTTCGTTCATCTAGTATTGAGCTCCTTTAATCTCTGGAGGAAAACTCCAAAAATATATGGTTTATAAGGAAACTAACTCCATTATAAGAGGCGCTATCCTTAAAGTAAAGAAATAATTGCCAGTGGCGTGTATCCTGTTATTGGCAATGACAAAGGCAGTATTTCCTTCAATCTTACGGACATATCTGAGGCGCATTTTAAGAGATTATGCCGCGGAAATCCTTGAATGGAGTTGAGCAGACCGATGAAACCGTTCATAGCGATGGTGAATTTGCAGAATAGAGAAAGGAAACAATGAGGAGGATATTTTGGCGGAAAGTAAAACGACAAGCGCAGTGGATAACCATTATGAGATATGGAGTCAAAAAAATGATAAGGGATGGTTGTCACAGATTTGAACTGAAAGGACCAGGAAGGAAGGCCGTGATCCGGGTTCATTCCATAAGCATATGCCCGGTGCACGGTGCCCGGTCAGATCGGCATAAGATCCTGATGCTTGGCAAGCCTGGAGCAATCCCGGCATAAGCCTATGACCTTTCCTTCGTGGCCCGAATAGAAAGTCAGCGAATCAACCCTCTTTTTACAATAAGTGCATTTCTGAGCTCCACGGGCAGTCTTCTTTTTATATTGGGAGATATGAACGACATTTTGAGAGGTCTTTGGCTTGGAAAGGGAGCGGAAGAAGAACACGGCCAGTGCAATTCCGGCCAATCCGATGATTCCCGCAAGCAGCCATACGATTTTCATAATAACCTCCTCCTGTCTGCAGATGCATTTTTAATACTTTCATAGAACAAGACTTGTTCCGGCAACCCGAAGCAAGCACAATGTATTTCACTGGTTCGGGGATGGGGATGGAGATCATCCAGAGTGTGGTCATGTTGTTCGTCTTTCATCGATTGATATTTCTATTTTATCACTGAACCCGGGGACGTTCCATAGCATGTCTCGACAGGTGAAGAAGTAATAGAGTTCACTGACTTCCGGGGAGGACGCGGTTGCAAATCCGCCATAAAAAGCTGCAGGGAGGCCCGGACGGCACTCCCTGTTGATTACGGCTCGTTTAGCTGATGGTTCTTTGATTCACCTGCTGGATAATCTCTTCAGTTGTCAGCCCTTGTGCATTAATGACAGATGCCCGGGTTTCGGCATTGGCGATTCCCATCACGTTCTGATCCTGACCGGAGATAACACAGCAATCACAGCTCTGCAGACTTTGTTCATCCAGTTGCAGCACTTCATGTCCGTTATTTTGCAGCGCATCTTTAACATTGCTTAGACTATTTTCTACAGCAATACGTGCCATATTTTCCAACCACCTCCATTCCGTAAAAAATAGAGTGCTTCAAAAGCTCAAAAACTATTCGTAATTTTCTATTTCTCACCTCGAAATGTAAGCTATAATGTACAGGAAGAATTCATTCGTTATTCGTTAAGCCCAGGGGAGGGACAGGAATGAAGATTTATGCAAGTGTGGATATGGAGGGCATTACCGGAATTGTGCTCAGGGAGCAGTTGATGAGGGGAGAGCCGCTTTACAATGAAGCGCGCCATCTGCTGACACAAGAAGTAAATGCCGTTGTGGAGGGTTTGTTGGAAGCGGGGGCCAAGCATATCGTCGTTAAGGATGCCCATGCTACAGGATTTAACTTTATCCCGGAATTGCTGCATCCCGATGCACTTTATTGTATGGGAGGAACACCGATAGCCGAAAGATTTCCCGGACTGGATTCATCCTTTGACGGAGCTTTGCTGATCGGTTACCACGGTATGGCCGGAACCCGACGGGCGGTCCGCGATCATACGATGAGCTCTGCATCTTACCAGTATACCGAGCTTAACGGAAATCCGGTTGGAGAAATTGTGCTGGACGCCATGCTGTTCGGTCTTCATGACGTTCCCGTCTTGCTCGTAACAGGTGATGATGCCACTTGCCGCGAAGCCAAGCAGGCTCTAGGTACGGTGCATACTTACGAAACCAAGACGGCGCTTGGCCGCCATGCCGCTCTGCTTAAGCCTCCTCGGAAGGTATACTCTGAGATACGAGAGGCCGTCAAGCAGGCCATAGCAGGACGCGACGCGTGTCGTCCGTTAGTCATTCCCGGGCCATATGAGCTTCTGCTGGAGATGAACAGCACCGATTTGGCCGATAGGAGATATGTCGACGGAGAGACGAGCATCCGATTGGATGGAGTAAGGATGTTGTACAAGGATACCGACTTTGTTCGTTTGTTGAGCCGTGCTTTAGTATAGATATTGATAAGGAGCCCCGAATGCGCGAAGCTGCGAACCGGGGCTCCCCCTTATAGTACCCGGAATACGCTTCGAAGGCTATGCGTCACTGTGGGGTACCCGCCAGGAGCTTTTCTCATACCGCCGGGCTGGGGAGGGGAGGTCGGTCCTCCATCCGGCTATCCCAGTTGAGACAGCACTTTGTCTAACGCTTCTACAAAAAGCCTGTTCTCCAATTCGGAACCGACCGAAACCCGCAGATGCCCCGTTAATCCCCAAGTACCCCCATACCGGACAATGATGCCTTGCTTAAGTAAATGTTGATAAACACGGTATGCGATTTCCCCAAACTCCACTAATATGAAGTTACTCATGCTGGGAGTGTATGGAAGACCTTTGGCTTCGAAGGCGGCATATAAATAACGGCGGCCTTCTTCGTTAACGGCGAGAGATCTTTGAACGTGCTCTTCATCTGTAAGAGCGGCGACCGCAGCTTTCTGAGCGAGCGTGTTCACGTTGAAAGGCTCTTTCACTCTATGCATGGCCGCGATGATCGGTTCGACGGAGAGCGCGAAGCCGATTCTCAAGCCGGCCAGACCATATATTTTCGAGAAGGTTTGCAGAACAACGACGGATTTATTCCGGCGGACCCAGTCCAAGCCATTGGAATAATCCCCGGCCGTCGCGTAGTGGGAGTACGCGCCATCCAGCACCAGAATCACATGGCTGGGCAGTTTCTGAATGAAAGAGTCCAGTGAGGAGCGAGGAATATAGCTTCCGGTCGGATTATGGGGGGAGCATAAGTAGATAATCTTGGTCCGATCCGTGACGGCGGAAGCCATGCGATCCAGGTTATAGTTAAACCGGGGATCCAGTGGAATCTCTACAATTTTCGCCCCCATCAGCTTTCCGCCGAAGGCATACTCGGTAAAAGAAGGAGAGGGGACCAGGACCTCGTCTCCATCCTCCAAATAGGCTTCGGAGAGAAGAGTAATGAGCTCATCGGCACCATTGCCGATCATGACCTGCTGCTCCTGCAGTTGATAATGCAAAGCGATAGCCCGTTTCAGTTCTCCTCCCGAGGAATCGGGATAGCGGTGCAGCTCGGCAAGCTGCTGCATAATCGCTTCGACCGCTTTCGGAGAAGGACCTAACGGATTCTCGTTCGAAGCCAGCTTAACGACCCGTTCCAATCCCCATTCTCGTTGAACCTCCCAAATAGGCTTGCCGGGAGAATAAGGCTCCAGCTGCTCGACTTGTTTACGGGTTGAGGGAAAAATGCTGCCTAAGCTCATGGTTATTGAATCCTCCTTGAAATATAAAGTAAACTTTATCGCTTTAATTGGATAATACATTAAATTGGTAGCAAAGTAAAGATCATATATTTTTTTGGCTTCTCATAGCCATTCCAATTACTTTCATGCATGCAAAAGCCGCGCAGAGTTTCTCTGCGCGGCTTGGGGTGTTGCATTTCATTTGGGCGATAAAGATGTTCTCTTAGAGGAAGCATTAATCCTGCCTGGAGAGAACGCCCGTTTCATAGCATAAAAGAGAATGATTTCTATTAATCAGCAGTATAGAACCATTTCAGTTCTTTGCTGGTAATCAATTTCCGCTGACCCGGCTGGAATTGATAGTACACGTTTAATTTGTACTTGTCTAAAGACTCCAGCTTGAACACCAGCTCCGGATCATTGATGTTGACAACGGCTGTATGGGAGCCCAACTGCAGGGTATTGCCTCCGCCTCCAGGCTGTCCGCCGCCCCCGGATTCCGCGGAGCTTTCCAGGCTGAACTCCTGGGCGTGCTGGAATTTGCCGTCGCTATCCTCGATTTCGATCACCAGCTTGTGATTTTCGGTGTTGCTGACAACCAGTATATCCTTGCCAAACTCGTAATCGAACGAGAACTTCAGGTCGCCACTCAAGAAATTCATCGTGGTGCCGATGTTTTTCATGGACAAGGTGTACGGGAAGAATTCGATATTTCTCAAGTCATCGGACGGCTCTGATTTCTCAAGAGGCAGAGCGAAGGCTAACGGTTGAATATAGGCGTCGGGAACATCCTCTTTCCCGGCCAGCTTGCCTTCTTTGACGGCTTGGCCAATGAATAGTTGCATATCGTTCGTCTCCGCTCCCTGTGGAAGCACTCCGGACAGGTGCAGCAGAGCTTTGCCACCCGGGCTGACTTTCGATTTCAATTCGGAAATATTGAGAGGGTATACTTCTCCGTCAGGATTTACGAAGTGGGCGACCAGTTTGGAGACTTCGTTAAACCGTTTCTCCAGGTTCTCGACCTCCACCAGGGCGACAACAATATTTCCGGTCTTTCCAGTGAACGTATGTACTTCCCTCACCGAATATTGCGCCTTGCGCCCGACATCGTCGATCTTTTGCTTCTGTCCGCTGCCGACGGCCGGCACTACCATCATATCCGAATTATGGACAAACTGGATGAGGTCCTCGACCTTGCCTCCGCCGCTATTGTCTCCACCCGGAACGCCAGGTGCCGGCTGTTGGGAAGTTTCCTTCTTCTCTTGAACATATAGTTTAACATCGGAAAAATCATAGGTGTACGGGATTTTCCCAAGGTATTGAACGGTAATTTCCTGGCCTGGCTGTAAACCAATGACCTTATCCCCGCGAATGATCGTAGCGTCTACCGTTACGGCATCGTCCAGCTTAAAGTACCCGGTAAGGTTAGGGATCGACAGCGATTGGGTGCCGTTGTTCTTCAAAGTAACTTGTGCGGTGAGCAGGTCTTCATCTTCCCAGGGCAGGCGTTTGAGCTCCTCCAGACGAATTCCATAGGTACCGTCTTCGTTGGAAAATTCATAATCCCGACCGACCGATACTTCCTCCTTGGTGGAGTCCGGCAGAATAAATTCCGCAATCGGAACCTGAACGGTCTGATTGTTGCCGAGATCGACGGTTTCCGCTATCTGTAGCTGCCAACCGCTCTCATTGACATCGATTGGAATTGAGCCTGTTAAAGTGACTTCTTTCTTGACGAGCGGGTTAATTACCGTTTCCTTGTCAATTCCGGAGACGTTCAGAGGATACAGGAGTCCCTCGGCTGTCCGCAGGTTGAATTGCAGCTCGGGAAGCTTAGCCCCGCGTTTCCCGGTATTCTCCATCTCGAAATAGATGGTGGGGAGGAAATGGGTATCATTCTTGCTGACGGATACGCGCTTGATGCCGTTCTTCATTGGTTCGTTCCCGATCGTGGCCATTCGTTTGGAGCCTACGGCAGTCAGCAGGGAGTAATCTTTCGGTATGGCGATCGATCCGATTGGTTTTTCGAAATCGCTGCGGGAGAAATCCCATTGGATAAAGTTGAAGGATAAATCCTCAAGATTCGTCTTATCGTTTACTTTGGCATAAAACCGGAAATCCATGCTGCTTTTGGCCGGAATTCGGTTCTTGTCTTTGTCCGCTGCAAACAGGGTTACCGGGAAGGAGGTGCCGGAGCTGCTCTTAAGGCGCACCCAGTAATCAATAAATTGAATTTCATTATTTCCCTGGTTGTTGACCGTTAATGTAAAGGTGACAATTCTGCCGCTCTCCGCTGCGTTGGACAGGGAGGCCTGCTTCAGTTCGATCGTGTTGCTTCCTCCAATCGATATCGATCCGATGGAGGGTAGTTCTCCAGCCACCACTTCTTCTATGGCTGTGGTATCTTTCGCTCCATCCGCCATAACATGAGACGGCATAGCAGTTCCTGTAGTCAAGACCGCAGCTAATGTCATTACGGCAAATGGATATTTCCAACGTTGTTTCATGTCCGGTGCTCCTCTCTTTGTTGTATAAATTAGAAAGGGAGGGCCTTGCCGGTACGGCAAAGGCCGCTTCCCAACTCTTCACTCTTGATCAAGACGGACTTCGATGACTTGCAATCAGCCTGCCGGAACGGCAATCACTTCGCTGCCGCCTCTATCGAATGAGGAGGCATCCGGATTCTCCTTCATTTGCAGCAGCAAGGCATCGCCTTCTTCCTGCCAAGCTTTTAATGCGTCGCGAATTCCGGTCTTGCCTTCCATGGCTTCATTGAAATATTTTTGTCCCAGCCATACAACATCATAAATATTAGGCATCTTGCGATAGATTTGATAATCTTCCATAGTTTCCGGAGGTGCGGGCTTAACATTGTATAAAGCTTCTACGTTATATTCCTCACCGTCGCTGCGTTTCGTATATTTCTTGTTGGAAATCAGACTGTTCGAGCTGCGGGATTTCAGTCTGGCCCAGTCTTCCCCGTTCATGAACTCGATATATTTCCATGCCGCTTTGGGATTGGGGGCTTTAGCATTAATCGCCATCAGATCGCTAAATCCGAAGTTATAACTGCTTCCGTCCGGTGCCGTAGGAACGGATACAATATCCCACTGAATAGGAGTGTAGCCTTCGATGTTATCCGCTTCTTTGTTCGCATTGATCAGCTCCTTGATTTCATAGAGCGAGATGATTGTCATCGCGAGCCGGCCCGATAGGAAATCGTTATAGCCAAAAGGGTTGTCATTATTGAATCGGCTGAAATCCTCCGGATTGTTCGGGTCCATGAAAGGGATGACCTTATCTTTACCGAGCTGAATAACCGTTTTCCATGCTTCTTCCCAACTGTCTGAGTCGACGGTCATTTTCTCCCCTTCTTTGTCAAAGGTGCGCAAACGTAAAACATTGGCATAATTCTGCACAGTACTGAAAAGATCGCCGCCGCCGTACGAATAGAAATTAAAGCCGAATTGGCTTCCGTCGTCTTTGCTCACCCTCTTGGCAAGGTCGAAAAGATCGTTCCAGCTCATGCCGTCGGTCGGATACCCTACTCCCGCTTCGTCGAACATAGCTTTATTATAAACGAGTGCGGAAGAATAGAAAGTAGGAGAAAGGGCATAAATTTGTCCGTTTCCGACCTGTTTGATTCCATCAAGGACTGCCGGGACGATATCCTCCGTATTGAATTTATTTTCCTTGATCATAGGTTCAAGCGGAGAAAGCAGGTTCTCATTAACCAGTTCAGGCATCTGATCATAACTGAACAAGACTACATCGGGCGGGTTAGGCCCTTGCATCGCCTCTTTCAATTTGACCATCGGATCTTCTTCCTCTTCTCTCGGACCTCGGGAGTAACGGTAATTTTCTCCCAATTGAACAATTTCTACGTTGATATTCTTATACTCCAATTCGAACAGTTCCGTATACTCTCTGCGGAAATATTCTTCGTCAAACCATCCGGTAGTAGTAGCGATGCGAAGCGTCTGCGGAGTTTCCTGTTCCGTCTTTCCTGTGAAGGAACAGGCCGCTAATGCTGGAGTCAGCAAAGATAGCGACAGTGCCGAAGCCCATAATTTTCTTTTGTTCATGTTTGGTCCCCCTCCAATGATTTAGGTGGCTTGATAATAATTTTCTCTCCATCAAATTCCATGGAAGCTTTGTTTCCTATATTTAATGCTTCCAGGAAAGTCTTCGGAACCTGTAGTCTTCCGACGCGGTCCAATACAACAAATTCCTCGTGAACCTCATTAAGCTGATGGCCCTGATCTGAATGATCCAGATTCGGATTGCGCTTGATAAATTCGGTGCTCGTTAATCCGTCACGGATAGCGACAACCCGGTCCACCTTGCTGGCCAGAGACAGGTCATGGGTAACGATGACAATCGTCACTCCCAATTCGCGATTTAAACGGCGGAATGTATCCATGATTAAGTCCGATGTCATGGAGTCCACGGAGCCTGTAGGTTCGTCGGCCAGCAGCAGGGAGGGGCGGTTGGCCAGCGAGATCGCAATGGCGACCCGCTGCTGCTCTCCTCCGGATAACTGCGTCAGCCTGTTATTGACCCGTTCCTTCAGCCCGACCCACTCCAGCAGCTGCAGGGCATAGGCCCGGTCTACCTTGCCTCCCAGCATCATGGGAGTCTCCACATTCTCCAGAGCCGTGAGGTAAGGGAGCAGGTTGCGCGCATTATTCTGCCATACAAAGCCGACTGTTTTGCGCTTGTATTCGACCAATTGCTTGTCGGTTATTTTAAGTAAGTCCCATTCCCCTACACGAACCTGACCGGCGGACGGCCGGTCCAGGCCGCCCAATATGTTCAGGAAGGTAGACTTGCCGCTTCCGCTGTTTCCGATGATCGCCATCATTTCGCCCTGCTTGACTTCTATGTTTAAGCCTTGAAGAGCGACAACCTCGATATCATCGGTTTTGAATATCTTGACAAGTCCTTCACAATGAATCATCGTCTTATCGCTCCTCTCCCATTTTTACAGCTTGATGAACACGAAGTCTGCGGATATGAGCGAACAAGAGCGCTGCTCCTGTCAGCATCATGAAGGCAACGACGATGTACAACTGATTGGTATCCTTCGCATCGAAGATAACGCGGAATGGCGGTACCTGCTGTTTGACGTCGTCGGCAGTTTGCAGGAACGGCAAGAACAGATAACTGGTCAGCTTGCCGATACCGATTCCGACTGCAATAGCCAGCCCTGCGGTGAAAACCTGCTCCATAAGAAGCATGAAGGTCAATTGTTTTCGCTTGAGCCCCATCGCCCTCAGTACGCCGAATTGTACGACCCGGCCGGACAGGTTAAAGAACCAGAACAGCAGATAACCGATTAGAGAAACCAGTACCGATACAAGGAAGCCAAGACTGAGAATGCCGAATACTCCTCCGCGGGACGGATGCTTGTTCTGCGAAATCAATTCGCTGCGGACATCCTTCACGCTGGCAACCTCGATATTCTGCCGGGCCAATTCTTCCAGAATCGGAGCGACCTTGGCTCCTTCCTCCATCTTCAGCCATACTTCATAAGGCAGAAGAGGGACCTGATCGTAAATGTACTCCAGATTGGCGACGAAGAAGGGAGATTGCTCGGGATATTGTCCTGGCCAGTATGGCAGAATACCGACGACAACAAATTCCACGGGCTGCTGCTGAATGGAAATGGTCAGGACGTCGCCTTCCTTCAACTGATACCTCTCCGCGAAATTGCTTGGAATGAGAACCGATTGCTCGTAAATTCCCAACTGGTTAAGATACTGATGCGGCTTGTATGGGAACAAGTCATCCCGGAACCAGGCGACATGATAGTATTGATCATTGTCAATCCCGATTAGAGTACCTTGGCCGGCCGATCTTCCGGAGACGAGGACGCTCCCTTTGGTCTGAAGAACACGGGCAGCATGTTCAACGCCCTCCATCTGGCGGAAAATTTCGAATGGAGGCTCTAAATATCGTAATTGGGATGGAGGGACGTTGCCTGGGCCCCCTGGGCCTCCCGGACCTCCGGGTCCTCCGGGACCGCCGGGATTTCCGCCTCCCGAGTTCCCCCCGCCAGTATTCCCTCCGCCCGTATTGCCTCCGTTGTTGCCTTGCCCATTGTCGGGTCTGCGGTCACGGGGCAGATCGTCCGAGACGGTGTCCCAGACGGTTTGGATTACGACATCCGTTCCAAATTGATAAAGAGTCCGTTCCGTCGAGTTCAAATCGATGGTTCGCGCGGCCGAGGAGTTATAGATTCCGAGACCGAGCGTCAGCATCAGCAGCAGCATCAGCGGATAATACGTCATCGACGAGCGTGAGAGCTGATTCAGCGTCAAATAAGACGATACGGACAGGAACGGTTTGCAAATCCAGCCCAGCAACTTGAGCAGCCATGGAAAAATTCTTAATACAATCAAGCCAAGCGAAAAGATCGAGATGGCCGGTACGAAGAACAGCAGCGGCTGAACCTGCATTTGATCGGCGGACAGTCCGGTTTGCATGCTGAAGAACTGTCTCTGTTGAAACAAGTACCATCCGTATCCGACAAGGCCAAGCAGAGCGACATCCAGAAACCAGCGCTGCCAGAAAGGCTTCTTCGTTCTGGCCAACTTCTGTTTGTGTGTTACGATGGACGATCTGGCGAAGGTGATGGCCGGAACCAGGCTGGCCGCGATGGCGATCAGTACGGCACCTGCGCCATAGAGCCACATCTCGAAGGAGAAGCCTACCGGTATGGATTTACGGTCAACGAAGGTCAGGAATCCGCTGCTTGCTCCGATGCTCTTCGCCATAAACCAGCCTATCAAGGTACCGATAATAAGAGCGGTGCCGCCAAGCAGAACACCTTCCAGGAAGAATATATTAATGATCTGCCGGGTGCTTCCCCCGCGGGAACGTAGAACTGCAATGTCATTGCGCTGTCTTTCCAAGGCTTGGCGGGAATTCATTATGATGTAGTAAAACACCATCGCGATCATCGGTGCCGCCAGAGTAAACAACAGGAACTGAAGCTGCATTCCCTGCTTGCGGAATTCTCCAAGCAAATCCAGGAAGGAAATATCCACTTTCGTATCCTTCAACTGCTGATACAGGTTAATGTCGAGCCGCTCCAGCTTTCTTTCCAAACTCGCAATTTGACTTGTCTGAATATCCTTCAGATCGAAGGCATAGTACCAGTTGGACATACTAAGCGGGATTTTCTTGTTTTCCAGCAATTCCTTCTGAAAAACTCCCTCGTCTACCAGCATAGTATTCAGAAGCGATTCCATTTGCTGAAACCAATAGGGACTGGTTTCCTGCTTCGGCTTGAATACCCCTACGATCTTGATTTTGACGGGCGGAATGCCGAAACCGCCGGAAATCGGGTAGTTATATACCTCGCCTACCCGTAAATCATTGCGGTATAACGCTTCATCCAGCATGATGACTTCAACGGCCCCGTCCTTGATTTCCTTGGAATACAGGGAACCGGATGTAATTTCGATCTGCTCCTCCAAGTCTGAATAGGAGGACAGGGTCATCTGCCTGCGCTGGGTCGATTCGATTCGGGATGAATCGACCGGTGTAATGGAAGCGCCGCGGATGGATTGGCTCCTTACAAAGACGGAATAAGGAAAGCCCAGATCCTGCGGAACCTGCTCCCGTATGTATCGATCTACCTCATTAACGTCTGCCAGTTCCGGCCGGTCAGAGCCCACCGCCTGGTAACGCATCAGCAAGGAGCCGGGAGGCATGCCGCCTTCCAATTCCTGCAGTGATTTGGCGACTACCCGCTTCAAAGCTCCGTCCGCATACATCGGAATGCTTGTCGTAAAGGAGACCGCCACTATTAATCCGACCAGGGAACTTAGTGTCAGCCATCGGGTGTTCCACATTTTTCGAATAAGAAAACGAAGCATAGCCATAAGCTCTATTTACCTACTACTTTCTGGCCGGGAGTCAATCCCTTGAGAATTTGCACTTCCGTAGAGTTCTGCAGGCCGACTTCGACATCAACTTCCCGTTTATTGCCGTTCTCATCAACAACCTGGACATAGTTGCGGCCGCCCACCGATCTTAATGCGGATGGAGGAATCAGGATGGCATCTTCAATCCGCTCGTAAATGACGGTGACACTTAGACGGGTCCCGCGCGAAACGTTCTCCGGCATTTGATCCAATTGAACGAGCATGTAGTTGTCGATGGTATCCTTCTGATTTTCGTTGCCTCCCCATCTGCCGGACTGATTGTTATTGGGATCCGCTTTCGGACTGGGGAGCTGCAGAATTTTACCCTTGTGCTGTCCGGCGGCATTGATGTCGACAATAGCTTCCATCCCAATGGCTACATTCTTGAGATCATCCGCATTGAGAGTTGCTGCAACGGTCAGCGTGGACAAATCGGCGAGAACCGCTACAGTATCGAATGCTTTTGGAGAATCTCCTTTCTTCATATAAACTCCAACGATACTTCCGGAGAAGGGGGCATAGAGCTTCGACTTGGAGATACTTTCCTCCAGCTCAGCCATTTCTTCCTTCTTGATTTGGAAGTCCAGCTTCGCCTGTTCGATCTGATCCGAGGTTTTGTCCCCGCTGTCGCGAAGCACCTCGATCAAGGCGAGCTCCTCTTTCTTGTGCTGCAGTCTTTTCTGTCTCAGTTGGCTTTCCAGATCGGAAACGTCCAACTCGGCAATGAGCTGGCCGGCTTCCACATAATCTCCGGTCTGAACATAAATTTCCTTGATGCGCTTGTTCTCTTCAGAGAAGAACAGCTCTTCTTCTTTAAGCGACATAAGCTTTCCGGATCCCTTGACCGTCTTCTGCAAGGAGCCGGTCTTCACTTCATACTCGGGCTTGGTGGAGAGCTTCGGCGGATTAATGACCGGAAGCTCCTCTTCTTCTTCCTCCTTGGGGAGAAGGGAGCAGCCGGAGAAGAGAATTACGGATAAACATAGCAAGGAAATCGCTAGAATTCGCCACTTAGACTTGTTGGGGCTGAATGAACTTGCCATCCACCATTTCGAAAACATGGTCGGCTACCTCCAAAATCGTAGGATCGTGTGTTGTCATACAAATTGTTACTTCCTCTAAATCAATAATTCTGCGAAAAACCGACATGACCTGCGCTCCCATCTGGGAATCCAGCTCCGCCGTCGGTTCGTCCGCCAGGATAAGGCTGGGACGATGGGCAATGGCCTTGGCTATCGCCACCCGCTGCTGCTCTCCCCCGGACATTTCGAAAGGACGATGCTTCATTCGTTTGCTCAGTCCTACCAGATCCAGACAGTATTCCACTCTTTCCTTCCATTGGGATTTGGGAATGGTTTTCGACATGCGGAGCGAAAGTTCTACATTCTCCCAAGCGGAGAGAAGCGGTAGAAGAGCATAGGTCTGAAAAATAAATCCGATGTCTCTCCTCCGGATCTCCGTTCTCTGGTCATCCTTCAAACGGTGAAAGGGATGTCCCCGGAATATGATTTCTCCCTCATCAGGCTGGTCAAGGCCGCCGATCAGGTTGAGCAGCGTTGTCTTGCCTGAACCGGAACGCCCTCTTAACATAAACAGCCGTCCCGGCTCCAGCGTCATATCGATTCCTTTGAGAACATGGATTTTACGCCCTGCAGTCTGGAAAGTTCGCTGGACCGACCGGACGGTGAGCAAAGACTCGCCGGATTCTACTACTCCCCCCATTCTTAACCTCCTTTTTGTCATTGTCATTAAAAATGGCGCCGCTTAGGGACACCTTGTCTGGAGATAGGGCTAGATGATATCTAACACCCCTGCTTCTGGCACTCTTAATTCTATTAATCACTCTATGAGTTCCCAGTAATACTAAATCAGACACGGCAAATAATGGGTAACAATTTGGTTACGAATCCCATCATTCGACAATCCTCTCCTTTTTTTCCATCCGGGAAGGGAGATTCAAGAATATGAATCGGCCTATCGATGGCGCGAAAGCGGCAGTAACCTCGAGGACTTTGTATACGTTTCTGCAGATGTTTATCCAATCCGGGAAATGATCGAGAGCAAGAATGCCGGGTGGAAGAAGAATAGTGGCCAGACTCCTACATTAAATATGACGATTCAAAACTAGAAAAAGTTTCAAATTTCCCGATATTTTTTAGAAAAATATGCTATTTGCCATAAAAATTGAAAATTCAGACATCATGTCACGTTGTGATGGGGAGAAGTGCTTTAATTATTTTTAGGCTATCGCGCAAAGCCGGATTTTGGCATAATAGACGAAATAGGAGAGTCAACGGATGAATCAGTGAAGCAGGTGAATACTTTTGAATAGAAAAGGATGGATTTTTGCCTTAATTATTTGGTTGGCTGCAGTGTCGTGGACCGGGACCTGCTCAGCTTCCGTCAATTTGCTGCAGAATGCCGGATTTGAAAATAAAAGTGAGGCGTGGGCGGCCGATAGCTGGATCTCCGGGAAGGAGGCAACGCGATTCGCTGTTGAGCATGGGGAGGGCGCCCGCAGCGGATCGTTCTTCCTTCTCATAGAAAGCACGGTGCCCAACGATGCCAAATGGGTGCAGAGCGTATCGGTCAAGCCGGATACACTCTATCGGCTGTCCGGCTGGATTAAAGCGGAGCAGATCCCCGAAGGAATGAAGGGGGCCAATCTGTCTGTTCTCGGAACGATCGAAACGTCAGCCGATTTCCGGGATACGCAAGGTCAATGGGAGTATGTAGAACTATACGGGAGGACGGGGCCGGAGCAGCAGAAGCTGGAGGTCGCCTTGCGCCTCGGCGGCTATGGCAGCCTGAATACGGGGCGTGTCTACTTCGATGATGTGGCTTTCGAGGAAGTTGAAGGGCTGCCCGCCGGGGCCGAACCGGTGTCCTTCGCTCCCGCCGAGACACAATTGGATACCGATGGCGGCCCGGATGCCGGGAACGCGAAGGTCTCCTTATTCTCGCCGCTTGTCTACGCGCTCCTGTTCTTCCTCGGATTTGCCGTTCTTTATCACTGGCGAATCCGTCAAGAATGGAGGCTGTCCGGACAGAGCTCTGGCGGCGCGGCGGAATGGGTGGCTCTGCTGCTCTCCTCCGCTTTGCTGCTGCGCTTGTGGATTGCTGTCAAGGTGCACGGGCACCCCGGAGATATGGCTACATTCGCATATTGGGCAAGAGATGCGGTAGAAGCGGGGCTGACCGGATTTTATGATCAAACGACTTTCGCGGACTATCCGCCGGGCTATATTTATATCTTGTACTTATTGGGTAAAGGCCAGGAATGGCTGGGGCTCTCCGCATCTTCGACTGCGCTTGCCGTCTGGATGAAGCTTCCCGCCATTCTGGCCGACCTGGCCGCATCGCTTCTCGTTTACCGGATGGCCTCCGCCCGGCTGTCCCGTCCCGCGGCGGTCGGATTGGCTGCACTTTACGCGTTCAATCCCGCAGTTTTGGTGAATTCGGCAGCCTGGGGACAGGTGGACTCTTTCTTCACTTTCTTTCTGGTGCTGGCTGTGCTTCAGGTACAAGGAAGGAAGATGACCGCAGCCAGCGTCTGGTTCGCGCTTGCCGTTCTTATCAAGCCGCAGGCGCTCATATTCACTCCCGTATTGCTGCTGGGATTCGCCCGGGAACGCAGCTGGAGGCAATTGGGAACGGGATTTGTGGCCGGGACCGCAGTCTTTATTGCAGGCGTCCTGCCATTTGCGTTACATAAACCGCTGTTGTGGGTATTTAAGCTCTATCTGGAAACTCTGCAGTCTTACCCTTACGCAACTCTCAATGCCTTCAATCTGTTTGCGCTGACAGGAGGCAACTGGGTTTCTCAGGAACAGAAGCTTCTGTTCCTGTCCTACCAGACTTGGGGGTGGCTGTTTATTGTCGCGGTCACCATCTTTACTGCCTTTTTGTTCTTCAAACGCAAGAAAGGTACGGAGCCCGATTATTGTTTAATGGCTCTTGTTCTGATTTCGGTCGTATTTGTCCTAGGCGTTAAGATGCACGAAAGGTATCTTTTTCCCGCACTCCTTCTGGCTCTGCTCAGCTTCATCCAATCCGGGGATCGGAGGGTGCTGCACTTGTTCGTCGGCTTCAGCATCACTTCCTACGTTAACGTAAGCTATGTGCTTGCGCACGGGTTGGAGCATATGTACGCCGTCGGACGGTTTGACGGGCTGCTGCTGCTGACGTCTCTGGCTAATGTTCTGCTGTTGGCATTGTTGATCAAGACCGCCTGGGACCGGTTCGTTAATGGAAAAGTGCGGCCGGTGTATGATCCTGATGAGGAGGCGGTTTGGGTGAGGAGGGCGAAGGAAGCTTCGCAGGAGCAGCATGGGAGCGTTAGAAACCGCTGGAAAAGGAAAGACTGGATTCTGATATCGCTTCTCACCTTAATCTATGCCGCAGTTGCATTATTCCAGCTTGGCTCCTTCCGGGCGCCCGAACAATCGTGGAAGCCTTCCAGGGACGGCGAGGCCGTCATCGTGGATTTTGGCGAAGAACGGCTGATTGACCGGACGAACGCCTTCGGCGGAATCGGGGATGGCCGGTTCCGGCTTGAATTTGCTGCGGAGAACGGGGATTGGGGCGAGCCCAAAACGGTAGACATGAACTATGTCAAAGTGTTTACCTGGACCAGCGTCCCGGTAGATGTGAAGGCACGTTATACCAAGATTACGGCTGAACGTTCAGGCTTCGAGCTTAAGGAGCTGGCCTTCTTCGTCAAGGATGCGGCGGAGCCGCTTCCCGTCCGCTCGATCCGGACTGAGGGCGGAGCGGTGGAGGAGGCTGCCCGGCACTTATTCGACGAGCCGAATGCGGCGGTCTATCATCCGACCTTCCTGCACGGCACCTACTTTGACGAAATCTATCATGCAAGGGCGGCCTATGAGCATTTGGAGAGCATCAAACCTTACGAGAACACACATCCGCCATTGGGCAAAGAGCTGATCGCCGCCGGGGTGGCCGTGTTCGGAATGAATCCTTTCGGCTGGCGGATAGTGGGTACTTTATTCGGAATCGCGATGATTCCAATCATCTATGTGTTCGCCTTCCGCATGTTTGGGGCCACTCGTTATGCCTTTATCGCTTCTTTCCTGTTTGCCTGCGATTTTATGCATTTCGCCCAAACCCGGATAGCGACCATTGACGTTTACGGCGTGTTTTTCATCATGCTCATGTACTATTTTATGTACCGTTACTATCAAATGAATATGTATCGGGACGGCCTGAGGAAGACGCTGGTCCCCTTGTTCTGGTCCGGGCTGTTCTTCGGCATCGGGGCGGCGAGCAAGTGGATAGTGATTTATGGAGGAGTGGGACTCGCTTTCCTGTTTTTTCTCACTCTGTATGAGAGATACCGCGAATATTCCGCCGTGCGGCGAAATAAGGCTGAGGTCAGTAACTTGAATGCTGCGGAATCGGCGGACTCCGCGGGAAGCGGTGCCTCGGCAGCGGAGGTTCTTGCTTTTCCAAGGATGGCGCTGGCCAGTGTGTTATGGTGCTCTTTGTTCTTTGTCATCCTTCCGCTCATTATTTACAGCTTGTCTTTTGTCCCGATCATGATGACCGCGGGTGAAGAAGTAAGCCTGGCCAAATTGATACAATATCAGAAGGATATGTTCGATTACCACAGCCAGCTGGTTGCGGAGCATTCGTTCTCTTCCCCCTGGTGGGAATGGCCGTTCATGGCTCGTCCGATCTGGTATTACTCCGGCCAATCTCTGCTCCCGGAAGGACAAGTTTCG
The DNA here is from genome assembly GCF_042677205.1 of Paenibacillus residui. Classification (NCBI taxonomy): domain Bacteria; kingdom Bacillati; phylum Bacillota; class Bacilli; order Caryophanales; family Paenibacillaceae; genus Paenibacillus; species Paenibacillus residui. The sequence goes on along the minus strand of NZ_JBHTIU010000034.1, from coordinate 31,576 downwards.
AGCATTGTGTCCATGGGGAATCCGGCGATTTGGTGGCTGGGCACGCTGGCGGTTCTGGCGGTCATTGTGTGGCTGTTCAAGAACCGGCACCGGGGGATGCTGGTCGCGGTGACCGCATTTCTCTCACAGTACATCCCTTGGATGCTCGTTCCCAGACTGACGTTTATCTATCACTTCTTCGCGATGGTGCCTTTTCTGATTCTGTGCCTGACCTTTATTTTTAAAAAGGGAATAGAAGCGCGGCCGCAGATGAAAATACCGATCTATGCCTATTTGGGCTTATGTCTCGTTCTCTTCGCCATGTTCTATCCCATCTTGTCCGGCATGATCATCAGCAAAGAATATGCAGGCCTGTTAAAGTGGTTTCCATCTTGGTATTTTTATAGTTAGAAGCTGTGAGCCGCATGTGTCAAGGAGGTAGCTCATTGTCATACGAACCAAACTATTCAGTTGTAGTACCCATGTATAACGAGGAAGAGGTCATACTCCGTACCTACCGCCGTCTTAAGGGAGTGATGGACGGGACGGGAGAGCCCTATGAGTTCGTGTTTGTCAATGACGGGAGCCGGGACCGGTCTGCGGAGATCGTGAAGGAGCTGTGTCAGACGGACCCGAACGTGAGGCTGATCGATTTCTCGCGCAATTTCGGTCATCAGGTTGCCATAAGCGCCGGAATGGATTATGCCCAAGGCAAAGCGGTGATCGTCATCGACGCCGACCTTCAGGATCCTCCGGAAGTCATTCCGGACATGATCCGCAAATGGAAGGAAGGCTACGATGTCATCTACGGCAAGCGATTGAAGCGCAAGGGAGAGACGGTCTTTAAGAAAACGACGGCATTGATGTTCTACCGCCTTCTCCGCAGCCTGACCAGTGTTGATATTCCGGTAGATACGGGCGATTTCCGCTTGATCGACCGCAAAGTTTGCGACGCCTTGTCGGGCCTGAAGGAGAAGAACCGGTTCATCCGCGGGATGGTCAGCTGGGTGGGCTTTAATCAAACTTCAGTAGAATATGTCCGGGAAGAGAGAGCCGCCGGGGAAACCAAATATCCGCTTAAGAAAATGATCCGGTTCGCCCTGGACGCCATCACCTCGTTCTCTTATAAGCCTCTTAAGCTGGCCACATATATCGGTTTTGTCCTGTCGCTTTCCAGCTTCCTGTATTTGCTGATCGTTCTGTATCAGAAGCTGTTTACGAATTCGACGGAACCGGGGTGGGCTTCGATTATCGCAATCAACCTGTTCTTCAACGGGATTGTCCTGCTGATGCTTGGCGTCATCGGCGAGTATATCGGCCGGATCTATGATGAGTCCAAGAACCGGCCTCTCTATATTGTTAAGGAAACCAAAGGATTCGGCACGAAGAAGGGGAGTACGGAGGATGATCGCTAAAGGAAATCGGCAGAGCCTTGTCCAATTCATTAAATTCAATCTGGTCGGGGTTCTGAACACGCTCGTTGATTTTGCTTTGTTCACCTTGCTCATCTATGTCGGAATGCACTATTTGGCTGCACAGTGCATCGCTTATGCCGGCGGAGTGACGAACAGCTATTTATGCAATAAAAAATGGACCTTCGCTAACGGCAGCCGGACGACCGCAGCCCAATTTGCCCGTTTTGCGGCGGTCAACGGGGTTTCCTTCGCTCTGTCCCTCGTCTTGCTGTACTTGTTGGGCGAACGGTTCGGAGTCCACCCTCTGGCCGCCAAGGTAGGTGTGACCGCCATTACGATGATAGTCAATTTCACCGGCACCAAGCTGTGGGTATTCCGCAATGAAAGCCGTTCATAAAGAGCGAAACTTTCTGCCGGAATCCATCGTCTAATAATCGTAAGTGAGCGTGCATCCGCAAGTCCGGCGAACAAGGAAGGAATAATCTCCGTGGATCATGGCGTTGGTCCTGCGGAATGTGGCGCAGATGAAATAGGACGGACGGCGATAAAATCGTATTTTCTTTTTCACGTTTTTCTTGTAAACTGTAATTTGTGTGCCTGCCGGATAGGTTGGAAATGGATGAATTTGGTAGAAAATGTCGGAAATTTAATCTTTTTGTAACAGATTTGTGATTTGGCCGATGTACCATGTATAGCAGGTTGTTTGCTCAGCAATACAGCAAGAAAAACGTGAAACGGGGTTAATCCATGTCAGATTTAAATTTAGCTCCGAGGTCCAAGAAACGGTCGCTTCCGCTCTACGCGAAAATATTAATTGGCCTTGGACTCGCCCTTATATCTTTGATTGTGGCTGCAGGAGTTTATGCGAATTATATTTTTCAAAAAGCAAACGATGTTATTGATGACGTCGGGGTAGAAGAGCATGTTCCCCCGGAGGAATCGGCTAAGGTCAAGCCGTTGACGGTAATGCTGATGGGGATTGACCATCGCAAGGAAACCGGAAGCATGAATACGGATGTCATCATGGTGGTTTCCCTCAATCCGGAACGGAAGTCCGCCACGGTCGTCTCTATTCCGCGGGATGTTCAGCTCACGCCGGATGGTCTCCCTCACCGGAAAGCGAACTATTATTATCCTCATTTTTATTTGCAGGATAAGGAGACGGCTTTCGCCAAGACGAAGGAGCTGTTCGGCGAGTATTTGGAAGTGCCGATCGACTACATGCTGACCATTGACTTTAACGGTTTCGTTAAAGCCATTGATGAGCTGGGCGGACTCACCATCGATGTAGATATGGATATGTGCTATAAAGATTCGTATGACGGAACGAACATTAATCTGAAGAAGGGCACGCAGTTGCTGAACGGCAAGCAGACCTTGGACTTTGTCCGTTATCGGAAGTCAAGCAATAGCTGTTCCGTTAGAACGGCGGAATCGACAGATTTTGCAAGAAATATGCGGCAGCAGCAAGTGTTGGATAAAATGTTCGGAAAACTAAAATCGTTCTCCGGTTTAACGAAGGTAGGCCAACTGATCGAGGCTGTCGGAGAAGAGATGAAATCCGATATTCCAAGCTCACAAATTCGGGACTTCCTTGAGAAATACTACAACATCGATAGAGGGAATATTAAATATGTTCACCTGGAAGGGGATTGGGTCAGCCCTTATATTATCGTGAAGGATGAAGATATCGACCAGGCGAGAAACGCGTTGAAGGAAGAACTGGGCATCAAGGCTTCCGCCCACCCGTCTTCCTCGCCAGGGGTAACTCCTTCCGGGACACCCAAGCCGGGCAGCACAAGCAAGCCGGGTGCAAGCCCTGGCGCAAAGCCTAATGCAACACCAACACCCAGCCCGAAGCCTAATGCAAGCAAACAACCGTCCTCGGTTACGAAAGATACCTACGGACAAGGGAAGAAGTAAATACAAATCAGCAAAGCGGCCGATCTTTCGGCCGCTTCTGACATTTTCCATGCAAACAGTCCTTTAAGGCTTGAACCAAATATCCTTGAACTGAACCCACTCCAGAGAGTCCAGAGAAATTCCTTTCACCGAAGGATGATAGACGGTTTTGAGATGCTTCTGATAGAGGAAGAGAAGAATATCATCGGTCTTGAGCCGCTCTTCCAGCTCAAGCAGCAGAGCGGATCGGCGGCTTGCGTCCGGTTCCAGGGTCAATTCCCGGATTTTGTTAGCCAGCAGGTCCGCGACAGCTCCTGCCGAATGCTGAAGGATACTTTGATATAAATCAATCAATCGCAGCTCCGTATCTCTATCCAGCATGATCGAGAACAGGATCAGATCATGGCGGAGCCGATCCTCCCCTTGAAACTGCTCCAAAGGAAGAAGAGTCAGCTCCACCCGAATCCCGGACTCCCGGCAGACTTTCTGAAACAGCCTGGCATCGTTCTCGTACTGGGGAATAGTGCAGAGGCTCAGCATCTCCCCGTTATATCCCGCTGCCCGCAATTGTTCCGAAGCCTCTTCACCGTTCACTTCCTTATATTCGCCTTCGGCCTTATGCAGAAAGCCGTCCGCCGGATAGATTACATCGCCGGCGAGTGAATCCAGTATACGTTTCCGGTTCACGGAAGAGAAGATGGCCTTGCGCAGAAGCTTTCTCTGGAGAGGGCCTTCTTTCAGCATATTCAAGGTAATGAATTTGCAGGTGGTTCCCTGATGCTTGACCTGGTTCCACCCGCCTGCCGCCTTATCGGGCAGACGGAAGTTGTGTATGATTTGAAAGCTGTCCAGCTTATTCTGATGCGGATCATGTAAATCGGGCAGCTTCCATATTTCGACCCGGTCCAGATGAGCCCTTCCTTGAAAGTAGAAAGGAAAAGCTTCGAGTACGCACATATTATGATCGTTCTGCGTCAGTTTGAACGGCCCTGTTCCGACAGGCATCCTTTCGAATGCCGTAGCGGATTGCTCGCCTATGTCTTCAGGGACGATAGAGGCTCTGCTGGTGCATAGAAACGGAAGAAATAATTCGTTCTTCCGCTTTAACCGAACGATTAATGTCGTGGCATCGGAAGCGGAAGCTTCCTCAATATCGCTGTAAATCCAGCGGTAGAGTGATTTTTCTTCCAGCTTGCGAAGCCGGTTAAGGGAATAGGCAGCATCCTGGGCCCTCATTTCCCGGCCGTGGTGGAACAGAATCCCTTTGCGCAGATAGAAGGTCCACTGCGTTCGGGCAGCATCGGTCTCCCAGGCGTGGGCTAAATGTGGCTCGATTTCGCCGGTCAGCGGATGGCGTCGTACCAGGCTGTCGAACAGCTGGCTGACCAGATGCAGCTCGCTGGCATAACGAATATAAATAGGGTCCAGCGAATAGATCGGCTGGCTCATTGGGAAGCGGAGGGTATCGACAGGGAAACCAGCGCCGTTTTCTTTCGAATAACCAAAGTAGCTGTACAGCCAGTCATGGAAGGTTTCCTTCAGGCTGGAGGGAAGCAGTGGAGAATGGATTTGCTCCAAAGCCCCTTTCAAATCTTTCTTCTCCACCAGTTGTTTCGCTGCATGCAGCGCCATTTCTTCCACAGGCTTCAAGAAGGTCAAGGTTGACCGTTTCCCCCTGCCGCGCTCGGGCCTCCAGTCCAGCCAACCGGCTTCGCTCATCCGCTTAAGAATAAGAATGACATTGCGGTGGGTGCATTCCAAAGCGTCGGCCAGCTCATCCAGCTTAACCTCAATCGGTTCCCCTTCACTAATATGGGCGTACATTTGCCTCCATTTTAAATAATGCCGGGTCATGATCATTTCCATCCCTCCTGTTTCCAATGAGCTGTAGCTTCCCGCAGTCAGAATAAAATGTGAAATTATGAAAAAAAACTTGCTCTTTTTCTTCTTATTTTACAAGGTACAATAAAAAGTATAAAGCCCAAGGGGAACTAAATGAGACAGGAGGGAAAGAAAAGATGAAATGGAACGCATATTGGGGTAAGCAGGCCGCCGCGGTGTTGATGCATTTGCCGGAAGAAGATGAGAGGACAGTCGAGTACACCGTGCTGAATCTGGCTAAAATTGTTTATGGTTTGGATGGCCGTTCGGCGGCCACCCGAGCAGCGGCAGGCCAATATGCCCTGTCGGTTCTGCCTGCGCATTGGCACAAGCTTATTCGGGAGGCGCTCAGGATCAACAAAATTCGTTCATCCGTCTCGTATTACGAATCCAAGAAGGCCCGCGCTGAAGAGCTGCGCCGGTTTGTTCAGTATATCCTTCAATATTGCGAGAACCATCCCAAAGCCGGGGAGCGGTCTCCTATGAGGGAGACCGCCGACAGAGCATGACATGAATTTTTATTCCTGATGGCCGCTGCTTTCGTCGATGGACGGCGGCAGTTCCATCGTATATTCCAATGATATAGCGGCGACCGGACGTCCGTGCTTATTTTCTATTTTGCTGATGCTGACAGGTTTAAAACCGAGCTTGGTATACAACAGAAGTGCCGGGAGGTTGTTGTGATGGCAGACAAGGACGATTCTGGGAATCCGGTACTTATCGCGGGCGATGCCGATCATGGTGCGGAGCAGGTAGGCTCCGGCGCCTCGACCACGAAGAGAAGGATCTATAATGACGTTACCGATGTGACAGACTTCTCCGGGCTGCAGTAAATAAAAGTTGGCAAATCCCGCCACCCTGTTGTCCAGCAAAATGACGGTCGATTCATAGCGTTTCGCAATCGCAATTCGCAGCTGCTCCTTCGTTAAAGGGTAATCGCTTGCCGGAAACATAAAGAACAATTCCTTCTCATTGCTTGGAAACCGGCATATGGTATCCAAATCCTCTTCCTTGACGGGGCGGTTGGCGAACATTTCGCATTCCTCCTTGTCTGCTGATCATCCTCTTCAGAATCCAGCCGATTATTTTGTTCTCCTGCGGCTGAAGTCATACGCGGGAACTCTCCCGCTTCGCATGAACCCGACTTTGTTAAAGGATTCTACCGAACCTGGCCCTTTTCCTTCTTCAACATTATATTTCAGGAGGCTGCAGCCAATTAACCGATATTCCGGTTGGCCGGTGCGTCAGCAAAACATCAGACAGATAACGGTGCCGAGAAGCTAAGCCATGGTCAAAAAAGGTTTTCCAAAATTATGGTAATTTTAAGATTGTTACACGAGGAATCCGGTACAATGGGAAGAGGTAGGTTGGCTTGCCCGAGTGGAGGGAACAAGCCGTGAACAGTTTAGGAGGGTTAAGGGTTGTCTCATACGATATTGGTAGCCGATGATGAAGAGGAAATCAGGGAACTGCTCTCTTTATATATGGAGAAGGAACGGTTCAAGGTGCTGGAGGCGGCTGACGGCCAGGAGGTTCTGAAGCAGCTTAGCGAGCATTCCGTCGATTTGATTCTGCTGGATATTATGATGCCGAATATGAACGGATTGCAGGCTTTGAAGGAAATCAGGAAAACAAAGTACATCCCCATTATCTTGCTATCGGCCAAAGGGGAGGATAACGATAAAATATTGGGATTGGGTCTTGGAGCGGATGACTATATCGCCAAGCCTTTCAATCCTCTGGAGGTGACGGCCAGGGTCGGCGCCCAGCTTCGCAGATACTATAAATTCGGCATGGCAACCGGGGAATCTGAGGATGTCAGGCTTCTCCGATCGGGAGATTTGATACTGGATAAAGAAAGCTGTGTCGTCAGCCGAAACGGAGTAGAGGTACCTCTTACCTCCATGGAATACAAGATGGTTTTGCTGCTAATGGAGAACCCCGGCAAGGTGTTTACAAAGCGCAAAATATTCGAGTCCGTATGGGAAGAGATGTATTATGGCGATGACAATACGATCATGGTCCATATCAGCAAAATACGGGAGAAGCTTGAGGAAGATCCGCGCCATCCGGTGTATATCAAGACAGTCCGCGGTATCGGCTATAAATGGGAGAAGCAGGTGCCGTAATGAAGGCCAGGAAAATATACCCTACATTGATGTGGAATTACCTCATGATTATTCTTATTACGTCACTTGTCGTCATTACCAGCTTTGTGTATGTCGGTTATTTAATCTATCAGAGCATCGAATCCAATACTATTCCCATGATTAAAGCGGAAGATATCGTCCGGAGCGATTATCATAATATCCAGCTCGGTGAGGCGGAAGAGCTTGGAGGCTGGGCAGAAATTATTAACGAATCCAACGAAGTGATTCATGTCATCGGAGAGAAGAAGGATTCCGTCGAGAGATATACCGTTTCCGAGCTTTACCGCCTTCTCAGTTATTCGCGAGACAAAGATGTCTATGCGTCAGCGGCTTCTTTTGAAACAGAGGACGGGGCTGTCTATTCCTTGCTGGTGAAGGTTCCCAAGGAGGCGATTAATGGGGCAATTGATTTAATGAAAAACTCCGATCAAGCCCTTAACAAAGTAGCGCTTCATCTGCTATTCTCTATTCTCGCTATTCCCGTGCTTTTAATGTTGATCGTATTTATTTATACATTTTGGACCGCGAAACGGATAAGCCGGCCTCTGCAGACTATCGCCAAGGGTCTGACCCGAATGGTTGGAGGAAATTACGCTACGAGAATAGACCTGAAAGCAGTGCCGGAGTCGGAAATCGGGCAAATCCGGGATGCCTTCAATGTCCTTTCGGAAAGACTTGAAAATAGCGAGCGGGAGAAAAAAAGACTGGAAGAAAGCAAGCAGCGTATGCTGATAGATTTGTCCCACGATCTGAAAACTCCGATGACTACTATACAAGGGTATGCCAAAACTCTGTCAGAGCCCATTGAAATTGATGAGGAGAAGAAGAAGCGCTATTTAAAGATTATCTATAACAAATCCGTAAGAATGACCGCTCTGATCGACTCCATGTTCGAACTGTTGAAATTGGATGCACCGGATTTCCATTTATCGCTGCAGCGCAAAGATTTTGCCGACTTTATGCGGGAGATGGTCGCGGAGCATTATGAGCAATTGGATGAAAAAAGGCTGGATATCCAGGTGGACCTGCCCCATGAGAGCATCATGCTGGCTTTTGATCAGCACCATATGAGTCGGGTCGTAGCGAATCTGCTGACCAATGCGGCTAAGTACAATCCTCCGGGAACGAAACTGCGAATTGCTTTGTGGCAGGAGGAAGGATCCGTTGTCTTGGAAATAGCCGATAACGGCAGAGGGATTTCGGACAAGCTGAAAGCGACTTTGTTCGATCCGTTCGTCCGTGGGGATGATGCGAGATCTACGGCGGGAGGCAATGGCCTAGGGCTGGCTATCGCCTATAAAATCGTCCAGAAGCATGGAGGGATGCTGTTCCTGACTTCCAGCAGCACAGAGAAGACGATCTTCTCCATCCGTCTTCCTCTTAATGAACAAAAGAGCGGATAAATTTTTGTGAACCGTACCGTAAAGGTGCGGTTTTTTGGTTGCATGCCGATTTAAGACAAAGGTTAGCTCATCTAAAGATTCTGTTAAGGCCTGATAAAGATGGATGAAGTATGATGTCTGTAAATCTTATCAATAGTCTGGACAGGAGCGAATGGATATGAAGATGGACGCTGATCAGAGGCCGATGCCCAACAACGAACGTCAACCTATTCTCGATATTCATAATGTGTCCAAAAAGTTAGGGAGCCGTCAGATTATCCGGAATCTGAATCTGCAAGTTTATCCCGGAGAAGTGGTCGGCTTGCTCGGACCGAACGGGGCAGGCAAAACAACGCTTGTCCGCATGATTGTCGGGTTAATATCGACAACATCCGGCAGGATTGCAATTGCAGGTCACGATATTTCCCGGGAAAAGGTGAAGGCGTTAAGATATGTGGGCGCAATTGTCGAAAACCCGGAAATGTATAAATTTTTGTCAGGATATGATAATCTGCTTCATTATTCGAGAATGGCTCCGGGAGCGGATAAATACAGAATCGGGTACTTAAGCAAGCTCGTCGGGCTGGAATCCCGCATTCGCGATAAGGTTAAAACTTATTCGTTAGGCATGAGGCAGAGACTGGGGATCGCGCAAGCTTTGCTGCATCGTCCTTCCTTGCTGCTGCTGGATGAGCCGACCAACGGGCTGGATCCGGCAGGGATCCGCGAACTGAGAGATTATTTGAAAAAGCTCGCTCATGAAGAAAACGTGGCGGTTGTCGTCTCCAGCCATCTGCTGTCGGAAATGGAATTGATGTGCGATCGGGTGGCCATTATACAGGACGGAGCGATTAGGGATGTCCCAACCATTGTTCATAGCGTCGCTGTCGGAACTACAGAGCAGGTCACGGTTATGTTTAATATCGACCGTCCCGATTTGGCGAAAAATACGATAAAGGCTGGCTATGCCGATATGAAGGTCGAGGATGATCCGGCTGGAATTCGGGTAACTTCGGAGATCGGGCAGATTCCGTCCTTGAATGAATGCTTGGTCGTTGCCGGTGTCAAAGTGTATGAGATCCGAATTTTGGCAAAAAATTTGGAAGATAAATTCCTCGAAATCACAAGCACGGGGAATACGCTTCGGGAGAAAATAGGGGAGGGGAACCGGAAATGAATCTATGGCCGCTCATTCAAAATGAAAATATGAAAATATACAAAAGAATTCGCACCTGGATTTTCATAGGGCTGCTTGTTGGGGTGGCCATTGCCGTCACGTTCCTTCCCTCGGCCGAAAAGAATGATGAATGGTGGAAGCAGCTTAATGAAGCGAACAGCAGCTTGACTACAATGCTGGAAGATCCCTCTCTCTCCGATTTTGACAAGCAAAAGTTAAGGAACGAAATAGTCATTAACGAGTATAGGCTGAACTATAATCTTCCACCCGATGATTCGACTCTATGGGGAACCGTTCGGGATTACACGTTATTCATTTCATTCATTACTTTATTTACGGTCATTATCGCTTCGGATAGTGTGGCCAGAGAATATTCCTGGGGGACGATGAAGCTGTTGCTGATTCGCCCCGTGTCCAGATCACGCATTCTTCTTGCGAAATATTTATCCGTCCTTATGTTCGCGGTTTTCCTGCTGATTCTACTATTTGTCGTCTCCGTATTGGCTGGAGGGTTTAAATTCGGATTCCATGAAGCCTTTTCCCCTTATCTGTACGTAGCGAACGGCGAAGTCAAGGAAGGCTCCATTCTGCTGCATCTTCTTCAAATCTACGGGCTTAAATCCGTCCATCTGCTGATGATTGTCACTTTCGCCTTTACGATCTCTACGCTGTTCAAGAACGGAACGCTGGCTGTCGCTTGTGCCATTGTACTCATGTTTACAGGGAATGCGCTCGTTCTCTTCTTCAGCGGCTATAGCTGGGTGAAATACTTGCTGTTCACCCATACCAATCTGCTTCCTTATCTGGAGGGCAGCGCACCTATGGAAGGATTAACGCCGAGCTTTTCCATTCTCATGCTGGCTCTTTATTACCTGTTATTTATTGCACTTTCCTGGATTGTCTTCTCTCGAAGGGATGTGCGAAGCTGATATCGGCTATAGTTTATCCAGGTCTTGCAGCAAGCTGCGGATAGCATCGGGGTCCGGCTTTCCATTCTTTTTGAACCGGGTCAGCTTGTCATTAAGCAACTGGCCCAACCGCTCGTAATACTCATAAGATTCTGAAGTGGAAGGGTCAAACCAGACATAAGAATCGTCGTTAGAGCTGTTACGAAGGTAGGGGCGATTCCACTGCTCGGGATAATGATACCCCTGTTCTCCGAGAACGATAGCCAATGCGTCGTCATGACCTATGGGCATGAAGTGATAATAAGTTTCCTTGTGACCGCCTTCCGATACATTCAAATGAATATAGTGATACATAAGGTAGTGTTCGCCGGTCTCTTTATCCTTGAGAAGCTCATAGGCTTCGGTTTCGTTCTCTTCCAGCTTCCTGGCCGTTTCCAATCTATGCTCCAATATAGTATGCGGAACTCGTTTCAGGTCGGTTAATGAATCACTCATTGTCAGCATCCTTTCGAAAAGATAGATGTAATGCAATTATAGCATACGCATATAACCCAAACGGGCTTTCCTACTCTCACCTCATGAGTTGAACTAATCCTCATTTTAAGGCCAACCTTACAAACCGGGTTCATTAGGGTGGAATCCTCAGATAGATAAGCTACCTTTTAACTCCAAACCATAAATTAGCATATAGGAATCATAAGTTAGTCCATTGGATTGGGCGGAAGGTTTTGGTAGTGTTCGAATTGTAAACGCTATCAAAATAGAAGGAAAGGTGAGGATGAATCGTGTCTTGGACAAGTCGATTAAGTCTGTGTCTGGCGGTTTTGCTTATGCTGACGCCATGGCTGCCGGCCGGCAGTGGCGGGATGTCGGCAGCAAGAGCAGCGGAAACCGAAACGAACGTCAATTTGGCCATGGGGAAGCCGGCCTATTCAAGCAGCAAGACAAGCGACCGGGAAGCGGACAAAGCCGTGGACGGCAATCCGACAACCTACTGGCAGCCACTTGCGGCAGACCGGCAGGATATGAATGTATGGCTCTATGTGGATTTGGGGCGGCAGGAAACTTTCAACAAAACGGTCATTCAATTTAAAGCGGGCCGGTTCGTTGAATATAAGATTCAATATTCGGATGACGGTGTGGAATGGAAGGATGCCTTCGTCAAAAACGGGAGTATCGGAAGCCTGGAAAATGTAATGTTCGAAGAGGTGACGGGACGATACGTCAAACTCGATCTTTCCTTGGCGAGCGATAACAACGTTCAAGTGGCGGAGTTCGAGGTTTATAACTTCGATGGGCAAATCAATCCGGAACCGGACAATTTGCAGAGCGTTTATTTTGTGAATGAGCAAGGTCAAAGATATAAGCTTAACGATCAGATTGAGATGACGAAAGATGAAGTGCTGACTCTTAAAGCAAAAGCGAGGCTGAATACAGGGGAAGAGGTTGATTTGGAGCATATTCCAAAGAAATTTTATACCTCTGCTGTGCAGAGTGCCACTATCGACCAGAACGGCGTCGTTACCGCTCTTCAAGCGGGTGCAAGCCAGGTATTTGTAGAAGTGCCGGTGCAAGGGGGGGAACTGATAAACGAAGATTTGTGGATTGTGGTCAAAGATCCGGAGGAATTTCATGCGGAAGCTCTAATCGCCGTGACGGACCTGACCCATCCCCGCATGAAAATCGAAATCGGCCAGCCGGCCGTTATCGTACCTGGGGATGTGTACCCGGAAATTCCGGTTAGAGCGAACGTAGATGCCTCGATCAGCATGGAGGTTCAAGTTAACGGAAGCACGATCGTCGGCCCGAGTAATCCAGTTGCATTTGCCAAAGGGGAGGAGAAGGCGCTAACCATTCCCGGTACGGCCGATGTTCCGGGACAGTATACGGTGAAGCTGAAGATAGAAGCAGGCGGGGAAATCTACTATGATGCTTTCTACTTCACTGTATTGGAAGCTGATGCCGTACCGGCCGGTCAGAGCAGCGTTGCTTTTCTTAATGACCAAGGAAAGATGGTATATGTGCCGGATTATAAAGGCAATCAAATCCTTGATTTTTCCAATAGCGGCTATATGGGCGGAGGAGTCCGGCTGCCTGATGTTCAAGCGAGAATAGCTTTGGAACCGGGAGAAGGAGACGATACGGCCAGGATCCAGGAGGCTATCGACCAGGTCTCGTTAATGCCGGTCGGTCCGGACGGATTCCGCGGCGCAGTTTTATTGAAGCAGGGCACATTCCATGTTGCCGGGACACTTAATATTCACACAGGCGGTGTCGTGCTCCGTGGGGAAGGCAAAGGCGAGGACGGAACGATTATTCTCGGAACGGGTAAGGCTGCAAGAAATTTGGTCGTCATCGGCCCCAACACGGCTCCGGTGGTAGATAACGGAAGCAGCGTGGAAATTACGGATTTATTCGTGCCTTCCGGTTCGCGGACCTTCCACGTGAAGGATGCTTCCGGCTATCAAGTAGGCGATACGGTGATGGTACGCCGGGTAGGCAACAGCCGTTGGATTCACGAAATCGGAATGGATCATATATATATGAGGCCCGGAGGCAGCGGCACGAATCAGTGGACGCCGTTCAATCTCGATTTTGACCGGGTTATTACAGCCATCGACGGCAATCAGATTACTGTAGATGCCCCTTTGGCAAATTCGATCGAACGCAGATGGGGCGGCGGACTGATGCTCAAATATAATGACGAGGCTCGTATCGAGCATGTCGGAGTAGAAAATATTCGCGTCGTCAGCGAGTTTGACCCCAGCATCAAGGATACGACGAATGATAACGGAAAGACGGATCCGTATTATGCGGATGAACAGCATGCGGAACGCTTCGTGGTGTTTAACAGCGTCAAGAACGGCTGGGTGAGGGAGGTTACGGGATACCACCTGTCCTATGCGCTTGTTCAAATAGGCCGCCATGCCAAATGGATAACTGTGCAGGACAGCGAACAGTACGATATGGTCAGTATCATTACAGGCGGCCGGAGATACAGCTTTTATATACAAGGCCAGTTGAACCTGGTTCAGCGCACCTATGCGGAAACCTCGAGACATGCTTTTGTCTTTGACAGCCGTGTTCAGGGTCCGAATGTGTTCCTCGACAGTCAATCCACGAAGGATTACAATACGAGCGAACCGCATCACAGATGGTCCGTAGGCGGTCTATTCGATAACATAAGCGCACGGATCAATATACGTGACCGTGCATGGCTTGGCAGCGGACACGGCTGGTCTGGAGCCAACTATGTAACCTGGAATACCGAAGGAGGATTGGTCTCCCAACAGCCTCCGACTGCGCAGAATTATGCAATCGGTCATATTCCGAACAATGACGGCATTAACGTGTCTCCTCTTGTTCCGAGTTCCTATGATCCGCGCCCGAGAAACAATGGATTTTGGGAGCATGAAGGTATGCATGTCACTCCGGGAAGCCTGTATAAGCAGCAATTGAAGGAGAGACTGGGGACGGAAGCTTTGGAAAACATCAAGCGCACTCCGGTAGGGGGCGGCGACCTGGATGTACCGGATTCCGATTTCGGCGACCTGCCACTGTTGAAGGAAATTTTGGTAAACGGCGAAGCGCTGCCGGGTTTCTCCCCGGACAAATTCGATTATACTTATGAATTGCCGGTAGGTACGCAAGAGGTACCGCAGGTTGCGGCGAAAGGCCAGCCCGGCAGCACCGTTGAAGTGACTCAAGCGGGATCGCCCAATGGTAAAGCGGTCATTACCGCGCGGAGCGAAGAGGAAAATGCTTTCGTCCAATATACGGTCCAGTTCAAGTCGCTGGAAGTGTATGGGGATATTCCCCCTAATTTGACGGTCTATCCAATTATGACAGCACGGGCAAGTGACTCGCATAAAGATTATCCGCCGGAAAACGCCATTGACAAGGAGCTGGGAACCCGCTGGGCCGGCAAAGGGGAGCAGTGGATCGAATTTGATCTCGGCCAGGAGAGATTGATTTCCTATGTTCTGATGGCTCAATTCCAGTACTTGAAATATAAATTTGATATTGAGTTATCGACTGACGGAAATCAGTGGACCAAGGTGTACAGCGGCGAGAGCAGCGGATTGACGGAGCTTCTGGAAGGATACCCGATACCGGACACTTATGCGCGGTATTTGAGAGTGGTAGGTCATGGCAACAACAAGGATGCCTGGAATAATGTCAACGAGATTGTTATTGCCGGCGATGTGCCTCCCGACAAACCGGACAGGCCTGACAGACCCGACAGACCTGACAGACCGGACAGGCCCAACTGATCCAACGGAATTTACCCGAGGCCAGGGCCTACTAGTAGATTCTATACGTCAGCCTATTAACTAATGCATAAGGAGAAACAATCTGGAAGAAACAGCCGGGGGCAGTTCCCGGCTGTTTTTCTATGTCCGGCCACGCCTCCAAGGTCCGCCACAGGGGGAAGATCGCAATGGAGCCAACGGTTTGGGCCAATCGTAAAAAAACACAACTCAGGGAGGATAACTCCATTGTCTCTGATGCCGCTTTCAGAGTAAGATCAGCCATATGAGAACTAAGTTTAATGGGGGGAGAGGTGCAGATGGCTAGCAAAATCCAGCCTTCCGATCGGGTCCAATACCGATTTGCCAACAAACGAGAGCTTTGGGGAATGGTGCGAAAATATAAAGCGCTTTACTTGCTTTCAATTCCGGGAATTATTTATTTTATTATTTTTAAATACATCCCCTTATTCGGGAGCGCCATGGCTTTTCAGAATTATAATCTGTTCAAAGGGTTTTGGGGAAGCGAATGGGTCGGGTTGGCACATTTTAAACGAATGTTCGCCTACGACGAATTTCTAACTATTTTCAAAAATACTTTATTGATTGGTTTGTATGATCTGTTCATCGCCTTCCCGATTCCAATCCTCCTGGCGCTGCTGCTCAACGAGATGCGCATTATTGTCTACAAAAGAATTCTGCAAACGATCGTTTACATGCCGCACTTTCTGTCCTGGGTCATAATTGGCGGAATCGCCATCGGAATTCTGTCGCCGACGACCGGAGTCGTTAACGAAATCCTCGGCCGGTTCGGGGTGGAGCCGATATATTTCCTTGGAGAAGAATCCTACATCCGCAGTATTCTGATCGGCTCCGGCATTTGGAAAGACAGCGGATGGGGAACGATCATTTACTTGGCCGCTCTGGCCGGCATCAATCCGGAACTGTATGAGTCTGCCGTCATAGACGGGGCCAATCGCTGGCGCCAAACGATTTCGATTACGATTCCATCGATTCTTCCTACGATCATGATTCTTTTCCTGCTCCACATCGGCAATTTCCTTGATTTCGGATTTGAGAGGGTTTATGTCTTCTTGAATTCCTTGAATGCGGACAAGGGAGAGATTCTCGACACCTACATCTATAGGGCCGGTCTGCTGGAGAAGCAGTACAGCTATACGACGGCCATCGGTTTATTCAAATCCGTAGTCGGACTTCTGCTGATCATGATTGGTAACACCTTAAGCAAGAAGGCAACCGGAGACTCACTTTATTAAGGCAGGTGTAGAGAAATGAAAAGAATGAGCAAGGGAGAACGAATTTTTCAGGTTTTCAATTACTTTATAATCACGCTGATCGCCTTAAGCATGCTGCTTCCAATTTTGCATGTGCTGGCTCAATCCTTAAGCGGTGAACTGGCTATTAACTCGGGAAAGGTGACGATACTTCCTGTAGATTTCACATTCGTCAACTACCAGATTGTTCTTAAAGATATGTCGGTTTGGAGAGCGTTTATGGTGAGTGTTGTCGTGACGGTGTTCGGAACCTTGTTCAATCTGGCGGCAACGGCCTCACTGGCTTATCCGTTATCCAGATCGGAATATTTGGGACGCAGGTACGTGCTCATGATGGTGCTGCTAACGTTTATTTTCAGCGCACCGCTGATTCCAAACTACTTGCTGATCCGTTCCCTGGGGATGCTCGATACTTTATGGGCGCTGATCATTCCGGGAGCCATAAGTGCTTACAATCTGTTCATCATGCGGTCATTCTTTAATAACCTGCCGGGTGAATTGATTGACTCCGGAAGGATCGATGGTGCCGGCGAGATGAGAATTCTGTGGAGCATTGTGCTTCCGCTGTCCAAGCCGGCTATGGCTACGATGGGACTCTTCTATGCCGTATCCCACTGGAATTCGTATTCCAGTGCCATGTACTATATTAACAACAGGGCCCTGTACCCGCTTCAAGTTCGTCTGCGGGAGATCGTCATTACCGATACATTCGGGGAAATGGATTCCTCCTTTGAAAATCTGGCCAATATGTCTCCAGAAGGGATGAAAATGGCGGTCATTGCGATTTCTACGCTGCCCATTATGATGGTCTATCCTTTCCTGCAGAAGTATTTCATTAAAGGAATGCTGATCGGTTCCATTAAATCGTAAAAGAACACAAGGCATAATAAAATTCCCAATACAAGGGAAGAAGAGCAAACGTTATCATTGGTAACAAGACTGGAAACGTTATCAAAACAATTATAGAAAGAAGGGGTAAACATGAAAAAGGCATGGGGTCTGGCATTAGCCGGGGTTCTGGCTGTAACGACTCTCTCCGGCTGTGCCGGCGGAGGCAAGGAAGCTTCACCATCCCCCAATACGGGGGCAGGGGAGGAAAAGCCCGGCGAAGCCAAGAAGGAGCCGACGAAGTTCTCGATTTCCTTCTCTACGTCCGGGAACCCATATTTGGAGTCTTCGCCCGACATTAATAAGGACAAATGGGTATTGAAGCTGGAAGAGCTGACCAACACCGATCTTAACATTATTCCTGTGTCGCATAAGGAATTCGATCAGAAAATGAGCTTGATGTTCGCCGGTAACGACATTCCGGACGTCGTCGGAAATCTGAGAGGCGGCCCAACGACTTCATCTATGGCCGGATCGGTGGAAGCCGGAGTGTTCAGACCTCTGGACGATTTGCTGAAAGAGCATGCCCCGAATCTGATGGCCCAGGTCCCTAAAGAAGCTTGGGAAGAGACCAGCTTTGAAGGAAAAATATACGGAATTCCGCTGTGGATCTCCAATCCTTCCCGGCGTGCAACCTTCCTTCGCACCGATCTTCTGGAAAAAACCGGTTTGCCAATGCCGAAGACGGCGGACGAATTTCTCGATGTTCTGCGGGCATTCAAAGAATTGGGAGTGGAATACCCGTACCAGTTCCGAGAAAATTTCAAGTATGCCGATACTTTCCTGGGAGCTTACGACGTGCTGCCTTTCCAATTTGAGCTGCAGGACGGCCAGGTCGTACCGAAATTTTTTGACGTAGAGAATATGACCAAAGCATTGGAAGCTTATAAGGCCATGTATGATGAAGGCCTGATTCCCAAAGATTTCGCAACGGTGACACAAGCCGATTACACCAAAAACATCAGTGCGGGCAAGGCGGGAATGTGGGCTGCCAATGCGGAAGGGCTGGCCGGGTTTAGAACGAAAATCAAGGAAGCCGATCCCAACAGCAGAGTGGATATTGTCGCTTCGCCGACAGGCACGGACGGCAAGGGAGGTCTTCAGCACGTTGCTGCTATTTCACAAACCTATTATATTAATAGCAAGGTGAGTGAAGAAACAGCGATCGACATCATTAAGTTCTTCGACTGGATGACGACGGAAGAAGCGGAAATGTTCTTCTCTTTCGGAATCGAAGGCGATACTTACACGATAGAAAATGGCAAGGTTAATTACAAATTCCCGGTAACCAAAGAGGAAGTGGACGAGGAAGGCTTCCGCAGCGGGAATCTCTGGATGGTTCACGACGGCACTTATAGAAAGAAATTGGCGGAATTAACCGAGGACGGCAAAGATATGCTGGACGCTTTCGATAACATTCTCGCCCACGAAGGTCGTCCGGGAATTACATTCAACCCTAATCTGAGCAGCTTTACTAAATATCCGGATCTGGCTCCGGGCGGAGATGTGGGGCCGAAGCTCATCCTGGATCATATGATCAAGATGATCTATGGCAGGGAGCCGATCTCTGACTGGCCTAAAGTCATCGAGGAGTACAAGGCCAAGGGCGGAGATGAAATCATTAAGGAAGCGACGGAAAGGTATAAAAACAACGATGGGGTCATCGACCGCACGAAGTGATCTTCCATGGAGCCCCGGGGAAAAATGGTTTTACAACAGCCAAGCCCCGGGGCTATAATAGACGGGACTTCAGTACATGTGATAGTCAATCATTTCGGTATCTGCTGCGACGTTCGTTCGGGCGGATACTTTTTTCCATCCTTAGATGGAGAGAAGGGGGGACGAGGCTGTGAACTTACTTATCGTTGATGACGAGCCGGTCATTCGCAAAGGTTTGGTCAGGATGGCCGAGCAGTATCATTCGTCTCTTGCCAGCATATATACCGCCAATAATGGTGTGCATGCGCTTGAGGTTGTTCAGGAACATAAGCCTGAAATCATCTTCACGGACATCCGGATGCCCAAGATGGACGGGTTGGAGCTATGCAGGCATATTCATGAGCAGTACGATCATATTCAAACCGTAGTCATTTCCGGCTACGGGGATTTTGCTTATGCACAGCAGTGCTTGACTTACGGGGTAAAGCACTATTTATTGAAGCCGGTTACAAAGCCTGATGTTCATGCCATATTGGACAAATTGCTGAATAAGCCGGTCAAAGGCTACATTCCCATATCCAGGTATGTGGAATGGATTGATCAGGCGGATCAATGCATTTGGTCCTTGGACCAGGAGAAGTTGAGGAAGCTGGTTCAGCAGTGGAAAGAAGACTGCTTCTCGACGGGAATGAATGCGCTTCAATGCAGCGAATTGCTTAAAGATTGTATAAGCATGCTTGAGAGAAGGCTGCAGGCTAGAGACTCCTCTTTTCCCCGGATCTCCTCGGAATATATGGGAGCGCGGACCCGGGAGGAAGCATTCGATTTTTTCGAACGGCAGTTGGAGCGGATCATGGATGAGCTGAGCCTGAAAAGAAACGGCCGGTTCAAGGATCCTCTGGAGGAGGCGAAGGCCTATATCGAGCTTCATCTGTCCGAGGAAATCTCCCTCGAGGAGGTTGCGGAGAAAGCCGGATTTACGCCCAATTACTTCAGCTCCCTGTTCAAAAAGATGACGAACGAAACCTTCGTCCAATACCGGATCAAGAGAAGGATGGAGAAAGCGCAGCAGCTGCTCGCGGTTCCGCATTTTCGCATTGTGGATGTCGCGGCGGAGGTCGGATACGAGGACTATCCCCATTTTACGAAGATGTTTAAAAAAGTGACCGGTCAGTCTCCGTCGGAATACCGGGCCAAGCTGGGGATTAAATGATCAAGGGCAGTCTGTACCGGAAACTACTCTTGTATTTTCTCGTCATCATAGTAGCGACTCTCGTTTCCGTCGGCATATCCACCTACAGTAAATCTTCGAAAGAGCTGGATGACCAAATCAGGCGCCATATGTCGCAAATTATTAACAATGCCATTAATCATACCGACCTGTACCTGAAATCGTATGAGCGTTCCATTATTGCGCTTCTGAACAATCGGGATGTGAAGAAATTTATAGACCTGCCCAATCCGCCGGAAGATTACGATTATTATCATTATCGCAAGCTTATCAAGGAAGTCGGGCTGCAGCCGATCCTGATCCGGAATCCGGAGATATTGTCCATTTATATTATCAGTTTTGACGGCAACGCGATCTATGATTATAACGGCATGCCGGATGAAACTTTCTCTTCCGCCGAAATAGAGGAGCAGCTCCGGTATTTGCTGGAATACACGAAGCCGGACGGCAGCTTATCGATCATGAACAGCAGCATTTTTCCATCGTATGACAAGCAGGTGGTGAGGCTTGCCCGGCAGATCAAGGGCTACTCCTCTACCGATTACAAGGGAATTCTCGCCATTGAAATTAAATCTATGGAGCTGTCTGCTCTGTGGAACGGAGTCGATTTGGGCGAGGACGGTTATTTTTTTATCGTGGATAAGATGGGGAAAATCGTCTATCATCCGGATCCTTCCCGGATTCGTACCGATGTGGAAGGACCGTTCAGGGACAACATTTTACACGCGGATGAGCAGATGTTTATGGTGAACGAAGAAGGCCGCGAGCGGATGTTCATGAGCCGCAAGTCGGATTATTCCGGCTGGAATCTGGTCGTATCCATGCCAATGGATGAAATTATGAAGCCCGTCTCAAGCATAAGGATGACGACGATCATTGTAGGATTGTTCACGTTTGCATTCGCTTCTCTGCTGGCGTACCGGTTCAGCCGCTCCATTACCCGCCCCATCCAGGTACTCAAAAAAGGAATGAGGCAAACGGAAAAAGGAAACTGGATGATGATTCCGCTGCCCGAGCAGAAGGATGAAATCACGGAGCTTATGGTCCGTTACAATCTGATGGTCAACCGATTGTCCGAGTTGGTGGAGCAGGTTTATGAGGCGGAGCTGAAAAATCACGAAACCCAGATGGAGAGACAGAAGGCGGAATTCCAGTCGCTGCAGCTTCAGATTAATCCCCACTTTCTGTATAACACTCTGGAGACGATTGTATGTTACGCCGCAGTGCAGGATTCAGAGGAAATATCGGATATTGTGAAAGCGATGGCATACATGCTCCGGTATTCGATTCAGACCAATCTGGAGGAGATTACCGTTGCGAATGAATTGAACCACGTCCTTAACTATATGATTATTCTAAAACACCGAATAGACCGCGAATTCGAAATTGATGTGTCCGTTCCTCCAAGATTTTTGCTGAAGAAGATGGTGCGTCTGACCCTGCAGCCTTTGGTGGAAAATGTGTTTCAGCATGCCTTTCCGGATGGAGTGGAGGATCGTCACTGGATACGGATCGATGCGGAGGAGAAGGGAGACCGGTTCCGCGTCATCGTGGAGGACAATGGGGTCGGGATCGCATCTGATCATTTGCAGCTGCTGCAGTCCAAGCTGCAGACCAATCGGCTTGCGGATGAGGAGGATGGCTCGCGGAAGGATAAAGGCGGGATTGGAATGGTTAATGTTCACCGGCGTATCCAAATGGTGTTCGGAGAGGAGTATGGGCTGACGATAGAGAGTGAGCCGGGACGAGGGACCAGAATGATTATGAATATGCCCCTGCATGGCAACGGAATCAAACCTCCGGGAACGGCTTGAACGGATTATGGGACAGGACAGCTCTATTGCTTGGGCGAACCCGTTTGCGAATCGGGACGTCAGCAAGTCCTGCCCCCTGCGGAGTTCCGGGAAACCGGGTGTTAGAGGAGGCGACCTTGGTCCGATAAGTGCCAGCCGTTAAACGAACATGGGAGAGGAGCTTTGTATATGGAAAATCGTTGGATTTCCGCTGACAAAGGCTGGGAGGAGGTGGCGGCCGGCGTATGGAGACTTCGCGTCGGGAATCCTTCCGGGCGGACGCCGTCTTCGATCGTCCAGCCGTTACATAAGACGGAGGCGCTGGAGCGAATGGGAAGCGGCAGCCTGCCTTTCCAACTGAGTGAGATTGAGCTTAGGACGGACCAGCTTCGAACCGTCATTACTCTTCCGCTGCAAAGGGATGAGCGGCTGTATGGGCTGGGTCTTCAGTTCATGCGGATGAATCATCGCGGGCGGACGAGATATTTGCGTGTGAACAGCGATCCGAAGCAGGATACCGGCGAGACTCATGCGCCGGTTCCATGGTACGTCTCCAGTCTTGGATACGGAATATATGTAGATACCTCGCGCATCGCAACCATTTACTGCGGGTCCGCAGTGCGTTCGGACTGTCTGTACGGGGAAGCGAAGGACCGCAACAGCGACCCGGACTGGAAGGCGACTCCGGTTTCGGACCAAGTCGAGATGGTTATCCCGGATCAGGGGGCTGAGTTGTATGTGTTTGCCGGCCCGACCATATTGGATGCGGTTCGCCGCTATAACCTGTATCATGGCGGGGGAGTCCTGCCTCCAAGATGGGGGCTGGGCTTCTGGCACCGAGTGCCGAAGAGCTATTCGGCGGATGAGGTGCTGAAGGAAGCCATGGAATTTCGCGAGCGGGGAGTGCCGTGCGATGTCATCGGGCTGGAGCCGGGATGGCACAGCAGAAGCTATCCGGTAACGTATGAGTGGCATGAAGGGAGATTCCCGGATCCGGCCGGCTTTGTAGACGAGATGGAGAAGAACGGTTTCCGCGTCAATCTGTGGGAGCATCCTTACGTATCTCCGGATGCAGGAATCTACGAGCCGCTTAAGGCACTATCCGGCTCCCATACGGTATGGCATGGATTGGTGCCGGATTATACATTGCCGGAAGCGCGGCAAATTTACAGCGATCAGCACCGCCGGGAGCATGTGGACAAGGGAGTGTCCGGATATAAGCTGGACGAATGCGATGGGAGCGAACTGACGCGTAATTCATGGATATTTCCCGAGCATGCCGAGTTTCCGTCCGGGTATGATGGCGAGCAAATGCGCCAGATCTACGGCTTGGCGCTGCAGAAGATGACAGCGGACCTGTTCCGCGCCGCCGGCCGAAGAACCTACGGTCTCGTCAGAGCGTCCAATGGATGCGCCTCCTCCATGCCTTATGTTCTGTATTCCGACTTGTATGATCACCGCTCTTTCGTACGGGCATTATGCAATTCCGGCTTCAGCGGCTTGCTGTGGACTCCCGAGGTGCGGAAAGCGGAGAATGCGGAAGACTGGGTCCGGCGGATGCAGGTAGTCTGCTTGTCGCCGCTGGCCATGCTGAACGCTTGGGCGGACGGGACGAAGCCGTGGTCCTTCCCCGAAGCTGAGCCTGTCGTCACCAAGTATATCCGTTTGAGAATGCGGTTGATTCCATATCTATACTCGGCCTTCGCCCGCTATCACGAAGAAGGGGTTCCTCCTATCCGGCCGATGGCTCTGGAAGAAGCGTTCGCGGCCCGAAATGCGCGGGGGGAGAGCAAGCTGGACTCGACGGATTTCGCGTATGGGGCTTCAGCGGAAAGCGAGCTGGACGACCAATATATGCTCGGTGATTCCATGCTGGTAGCTCCTCTGTTCGCCGGTGAACGGAGCCGCCAGGTTTATTTGCCGGTAGGGGTATGGTACGATTTCGATACCGGAATCCGTCATGAAGGGGGACGTTATATCGAGGCCTCCCCCGGACTGGACACTATTCCTGTCTATGTACGGGACGGCTCGATCATTCCGATGATGCCGGAGCTGCCGCATGTCCCGCGACAAGGGGAGCAGGTAGCTATCGAGCTGCATCATTATGGCACGGCCTCGGGTAAGTTCCGCTTGTTCGATGATGACGGAGAAAGCTTCGCTTACGAACAAGGGGAGTATCGGTGGCGGGAAGCCGTGCTTCGGGTGTTGGAAGAGGGCCGCTATGAAACATCGGTCTCCCCGGCCGAACAGGGCTGGTCTTCGGCTTATAGCGGGTTTACTTGGGTATGTCACCATTTAGGCACGAAATAGGAGCAGGCAGAAGAGGGCGGTCACAGGCAGTGGATCGGGATTGGCCTGTTTCTAATTAGGATATAATAGGAATCATTCTGGTTACTCACCGTGTTTAAATAGGAGGGACGACATGAAGGATAAGGATAAACTGGAGAAAATCGTTACGGAGACTCTGCTGGAGGGAGAATTCAATAAGGGTGATCCGGATGATGAAGCGGTCGGACGCCTACCATCCAAATATGAAATCCGGCAGACCGTCCAGTTGGATCCCATCGTTGAGGAGACGAAGCGGTTCCGGACCATGGGTAAAGAAGTGGATGACCGGTATGATGAATATATGAAACGGGCCAACAGGGAAGATCCCGAGGACGGGGATAAGAATTAGAAGCGGCTCTCAAAAAGTTTCATAGAGATGAGGGGGGCTGCCGCCATGCCGCCCCAGCCTGCCAAACCTGCCGGGATAATCATACGGCAGGTTTTCTCTTTCTTACCTGAGAAGGCGGATCGGTTTCTTGTATAAAGGGTACAGCCACTTAACCCCGCTCGGTGTAAAAGTATCTGCCAGCAGGTGGGAAAAATAGCTGATGGCGGACAAAGCGGCGATCCCCTCAATACCGACTTGACGCTCCAATCCCAACCCGATTGCCCACCATAGAAATACAGCCCATAAGGTATGGGTCATCCCTCTGTGCTTTAACCAAGGGGCCCAGGCAATGAACAGGCCGAGTCCGGCCAACCAGATCATTTCATTCTGCCATCCCCAATAAATCAGACCGATCCCGATAAGACTCAGCAGAAAATTGCGGATAACTCCTTGACGCGTAATCAGGCCGAGAAGAAACAGGGCGGTGGCCACCATAGTCCACTCCATATAGAAGAGATGGCGGTAAAAATAGAAGTAAAGAACAGCCCCTACTGATAAAATCCCCAGGCCCAGAATGCTTTCTCGGAGCAGCTTGGACATTTTATCCAATTTGCCGCTCAGAATGCTGTTGCCGTCCAGGTCGGCACTTAAGGAGGAGAAGGCGGCCGCCGCCACACACATAGCCCCTTCTTTAAAATCCATCGAATGGTACAGTCCGGCAAACACGCCAATGGCCGCGCCGATAGCAAGATGAGTAGAGCCTTTCATAATTCCTCCCGAATTAGAAACATATGTTCTGATCTTTTATTATACACTTTGTAACTGCATTTAACAATCGCCGCGACCGCTTATATGGCAATATTTTCGAGAGAGCTTGAGCGGCATGAAAAAAGAACCTCCAATCCTCATTATTCAATGAGATTACCGAGGTTCTTATTAACCACATTAGAAAGTTTAAGTTCATTAAAGCATTAAAATGGAACAACTTTCTAATTGGCATAAAAAGCTACCTTTAAAACCGGGTTATTCGTCTTCGAAAAGGCTCCGTTAGGAGCTTTTTTTATTATTATTGCATATCGGTTAAGGTAAACGGTGAAACCCTATCGGGCCGGAATTATACGCATTACTCCGGCGAATCGGTGTCATCCAACAGGATGATGGCTTGTGCGGAGCTTTGGGGCGGCAAGCTCATGGTCATGATCGGACCGTAATAAGCTTTGATTTTCGCTCCCTCCCGGATTTCGTCCGCTTTGGCGGGCTCCGCCATCGCTCCTGATCGGATTACCGTATCCTCAGCGATATGAAGAATGACGCCGCTGGTTGGATCGCCTTCTTTCTCGTCCACCTTGATAGTCCATCCATGATCGGTGGATTTGACGGACTGTACGGTACCTTCCACTTGTCCGAGCTCATGAATGATACGGACGGCTTCAGCGCGGGTTTGCGGCGGGAGGCTGCGGGTCATGGCCAGACTATAAGTCGCTTCTATTTTCATTCCAGGCTTTAATTCAGGTGCTTCTTTAGAATCCTCGGACTCGGGTCCGGTGATGTTTAGGTCTGCAGGGACGATCAGCCGGATCACCGGATACGGAGAATTCGCCCCCAAGGATAGTACGTTGACAATCCGATCTCCACTGTTGGCCGCTGCCTGCACGTCCAGTACTATGGCCTCCATCGTATCGGTGACAGCCTCCTTCGGCCCATTCTGGATATCGATTCTGTACTCCTGCTCGTTCCAGATTACATTCATGCCGAGCGCTTCTCCCAAATCACGGACCGGTAAATAAGCCACTCCGTCCACCATTAGGGGCGTCATGGGGGATTCGGGGGCTTGTCCGTCAATGGCTACTTTCATCTTATGGTTAAATATCGCCTTGACCTCCGTCCAGTCCGCGGTTGAGGCAGCAACTGCGGTAGACCCGATCAATCCTACAGACAAAGCAACGACAGCGACAGATTTTAGCATCTTGTTCATTATGTATCCTCCTGATTGTCAATGGTGGGAATTTCCTTTGCATCTATGTAGACGGGAAGAAGGCCCAGAATGTTGCATGATACATTCAATATTTTATTTTAAATGCAGATGACATCGCTATAAAGCGCTTCCACAGGAAAAGCGTCAGTCTCCTTCCTCTTCCTCGGGCAGATCGGGGAGGACTTCCCAACCCGTGCAGTTGAGGTTGACCTTCCGTCCGATCAAATAATCAGTCGAAACCTGAAAGAGATCGGCCATTTTTTTTAACGTCTCCACATCGGGTCTCCTGCGGTTCTTCTCGTAATGAGAAAGGGAAGCTCGCGATATATTCAGAAATTGTGCCATCTGTTCTTGAGTAAACCCTTTGTTTTCCCGTAATTTCGCAATTCGGCGGCCGTACTTCATGAACCAAACTCCTTTCTCTATGCTAAAGGTGACAAAAGCGGCTATTGACACGTTACATATTGTATACTAAATTAGGTTTATGATGATACATATTGTATCTAATAAATAGTAAGTTGACAACTATAATTTAGAGCTGGCATTTCATTTTGGGCTGGCCGATTTCAGTTGAGATTCAAGGAGGAGTAGTGAAATGAGCAAAGTAAAAAAAGCGATCATCCCAGCGGCGGGTCTAGGCACCCGCTTTTTGCCGGCGACCAAGGCCATCCCGAAAGAGATGCTGCCCATCGTGGATGTTCCAACCATTCAGTACATTGTCGAAGAGGCGGTCCGGTCGGGAATCTATGATCTGATTATCGTTACAGGTCGTAACAAGAACTCCATTGAAAATCACTTTGACTACAATCATGAATTGGAATCCGCTCTGGAAGAAAACAAGAAGGAGGAGCTGCTGCAGATCGTAAAGGACGTATCCAATCTGATAGACATTCACTATGTCCGGCAGAAGGAGCCGCTTGGACTCGGTCATGCCGTTTGGTCAGCACGGAAATTTATTGGCAACGAGCCTTTTGCCGTCCTGCTTGGGGATATGATTATCGACAGCGATGTCCCCTGCTTAAGGCAGCTGATGGATGTATACGATGCGAAAGAATCCTCCGTCATTGCCCTTCAGCCGGTACCCTGGAGTGAAGTGCACAAATACGGGGTGGCATCGGGAACCTATCTTACGGGCAGGTTGTCGAGCATCGATCAACTGGTTGAGAAGCCTCAAGCGAAGGCGCCGTCCAATCATGCGATTGTGGGAAGATATATCCTCACTCCACGCATATTCGATTTGATCAGGGGATTGGCGCCGGGCAGAGGCGGCGAAATTCAATTAACGGATGCGCTGCAGCAATTGACCCGCTATGAACCGCTGTTCGGCTATTTGTATGAAGGAAGATTGTATGATGTGGGCACCAAGCTGGGCTTTCTGCAGGCCAATGTCGAATTCGCGCTAAAGAGGGAGGATCTGTATTCGGAATGGCGTGATTATTTGCTTACGCTCTCCGGAGAATTGGAAAGAACCGCCAACAAAATTGGAGTAACCGGGTGATCTAGGTCCATGGAAGGGATTATAACCAAATCGAGTACAGAAGCACAGTCGTCAGTAGAGCTTTCGAGGCCGTACGGTTTTTACTGCTCCATAATTAAACCGGCTCTAGACTGGACTGCCGGATTGTTATTGCTGCCGGTTGTCGCTCCGCTCCTCCTCCTTCTCTGCCTTCTGATTAAGCTGGAATCGGAGGGTCCGGCTCTGTTTAGACAGAAGAGGGTGGGGAAGGACGGCAAAGTTTTCACGATCTACAAGCTCAGAACGATGTATACGCATGTTCCCAAAGAAGGGAGATCTCCGGAATCGACGGATGATCCGAGAATTACGAAGGTTGGCAAATGGATTCGCAAAACCAGTCTGGATGAGCTTCCCCAGCTTCTCAATATTTTGCGCGGCGAGATGAGCTTCGTGGGTCCCAGGCCGGAGCAGCTTTCAATTGTACAGGATGCTTACGGGGAGAAGGAGAGGCAGAGATTCCTGGTCAAACCGGGAATAACCGGACTTTGGCAAACCAGCGCTGATCGCAAAGCCCCGATTCATCATAATCTACACCACGATTTTACATATATCCAAAATATTTCTTGGCGGATGGATGTATACATTCTGTTAAGAACCGCCTTGGTAATGCTGAAAAGCAATACTTATTAACAACTGAAAAGGGTGGAAGTTTATGGAGAATAAAATTTTGGTTACGGGAGCTGCAGGTTTCCTTGGCTCGCATCTGACCGCGAAGCTGTTGGAACAAGGCCAGGAGGTCATCGGGCTCGATAATCTGTCCTCCGGCAGGAAGAGCAACTTAGAGCCGTACTTGAAGAATCCGCGGTTTACATTCGTTGAGCGCGATGTTTGTGAACGGGAGGTGCTGGCCCTCCCTTATATGGATAAGGTCAAGGCCATCTTTCATCTCGCATCCCCGGCTTCGCCTAAATTTTATCAGGCACAACCTCTCGAAACGATTGCGGTGAATACGCTGGGAACTTACCACATGCTGGAGCTGGCCCGGAGGAACGGGGCGAAGCTGCTTTATACCAGTACCAGTGAAGCCTATGGAGATCCCGAGATCCATCCCCAGGAGGAGGAATATCGGGGAAATGTCAATACATGGGGGCCGCGAGCTTGTTATGACGAGAGCAAAAGGCTGGGCGAAGTTTATTGTTATGAGTACGCCCATCGCTACGGGGTCCGGGTTAAAGTAGCGCGCATCTTTAATACATATTCCGCAGGATTGCGCAATGATGACGGCCGGGTCATCTCCAATTTCGTTACCCAGGCTCTGAGAGGGGAGCCGATTACCGTCTATGGCGACGGTTCGCAAACCCGCTCCTTCTGTTATGTAGATGACAATATTCGCGGTCTTCTGCTAATGATGGAACGCGATGAAGCTAACGGT
Source organism: Paenibacillus residui (assembly GCF_042677205.1). NCBI lineage: Bacteria > Bacillati > Bacillota > Bacilli > Caryophanales > Paenibacillaceae > Paenibacillus > Paenibacillus residui. The sequence continues at coordinate 2,147 of NZ_JBHTIU010000034.1, read as the reverse complement.
CAAATTATTAACATAGGAAACACGAAGGAGTATTCCATCCTGCGGGTGGCGGAGCTGGTAAAACAGCTTACGGGATCCGACAGCCGGATAACCTTCCATCCATTGCCTTGTGACGATCCCAAGGTTCGCAGGCCGGTCATACAGAAAGCCAAGCGGCTGCTTGGCTGGGAGCCTCAAATTGATTTATGGGAGGGATTACAAAGAACGATAGCGGCCTATAGGCAGCAAATGGAAGAGCAGGAGGGAGGCTATTACTCTGCGACGAACATGTAGGTTTCTTCCGGCACGAGTCCGGTGATTCGATAGGACGCGACACTTTGTTTGAGTCCGATCGTCTTCCATAGACCACTCCATCTGTAAATGTAGATCTTGGTGGCATAGCTTGGAATGCCGGAAATGGTAAATTCCGTTCCGGGCTGATTGGTCCATCCCTTTCTATTTTGCCATACCCATACTTTCTTGAAGCTGCCCGAGAGAACGTAGGTGCCCGTCACTTTCGGATCCAGGTATTCAAAATACATTCCAGAAGTCAGCTTGGAGACCATTCTCAGTACGTTGGCTCTCGCCGTCAATCCGGTGGAAGCATCGGTTTTTCCCGAGAACAATCCATACCAGGGATCTTCTTCCGGGGTAAGCAGAAGCGAGAAGGGCATGGCGAATCGCGTTGCCGGAGAATGCCCGTCATTTTTGACAACTCCGAGAGAATCCCAGATGGCCGTCAGGAAATAGTTGGCCAACTGCTCGGGGGGCAGCGATGATGATGGATTTGTAGGATTACGGTCTTTCACGTTGAACTCGGTCGTGTAGAACGGAATGTCTCTTGTAATTCCTGAACGTGCCTTGACTTGATCGAATGCGTATTGAACAGAGCTTGAATAGGTTCCACTGATCGGGGTATATTGCAGGTCAAAATACGTATGAAGATCGAGCCCGTCCAGTTTTCCGGAATTAATCAGCGGGGCAATGACCGGGCCATACCCCTTTAAGGTCCAGTCCTTAAAGGCATTCTGCGAGCTGAATCCGCCCGGGATGACCTTGAGAGAGCTGTCCACCGAATGAACTCCGTCCGCTAACCCTTCGAGCGCTTGCCGGTAAGCTTGCCGATCGATCGAAGCTTCCACATCCGGTTCGTTGAAGGCTGAGTAAACGGTTATACCCCAGTCACGGACATGGTACATTTGGGCCCAGGTACCTCCCGGTCTGAAGCGTTCGGCGAATTGGCGGCCGATAGAATACCATTTGTCATAATCTCCGATGGGAATTCCTTTGGATTCATAGTTTCCGTAGTATTCGAACAGCAGCATCGGAGTAATGTTGTGTTCGAACATCATCGCTACAATACTGTCAATGGTTTGGGGAGTAGGGGCGCCGTCCTTGTAGTACCAGTTAGGATAGAGGTTGACCCGGGCCCATCCCAGTCTAAGGCTCTGCAGAAATTCCAGGTCTTCCACAACATTGGTATCTCCGTTGGTGAAATTTCCGGAGCCGAGAAGCGAAGGGATATCGAACCCTTTGCGATCAGGAGATTTGGGTGCATCGGAATAGGACAGCAGTAGAAGAATTAGTAGAGTGACGATCGTTCCTTTGAAAATTTGCGAGCTCATATGTCATCTCCTTTCTAGGAGGGGATACTACAAAATATGATTAAAGACTTATAAATGCTTGGACAGCTGCGGGAAATCATAATTATCCGGCCATTTAATAACCGCTTCACTTCAAGTTAGACTTTCAATTGCCGTTGTGAAAACTCTATGAAACTATTTTCAAAAATAGAAAAATAAATGACTTCAAAAGAGAAAGGGACAGGTTAAAATTTCTATTTTTGTAATTGACGTCCAACTCTTTTTAGTATAAATTAATAACCAAACTGATACAATATGTATCAAAAATAAGAAAAAATCAACAAAAAAAGATCCGTTTGGTATTTGAGGTAATGTCTCCTGAACCTGTATCACTGGAGGCACTCGATCACACTGTGGGTCCTCTCAAGGGCCTTAGACGTTAATCGTCGAGGGTGTGATGTGAGGGAAGGTTAAATGCCTTATTGCAAATTTTTCGAAAGGGCTCCGTTAGGAGCTTTTTATTTAGGCTTTAGCCAGTTGAGTGCGTGAAACGCGCGAAACAAAAAACCACCCGCTATGCGGGTG